>CANARN010000007.1 GCA_947364045.1 uncultured Clostridia bacterium | reverse complement strand
TTAATCTTTAGTTAAAATCAGCTCCCCATATCAACAGATGTGGGGAGCGTTTTTGATTTTAAACTTACTCTGTTTATAAATTGTATTGCTATTATTTTTAAAGTATTATATAATTATATATTAGTATAGAAGGATTGGTGATTTTTATGGCAGTATTCGTTAATGCAGACGGCAGTAACCCGTATTTCCCGGAAGTGAAGAAAAATTTCGGATTTGGCTGTATGCGTCTTCCGATGAAATTGAAGGTTAAGGTGGACTATAAGGAATTTTGTAAGATGATTGACACCTTTATGGAGGCGGGGTTTAATTATTTTGATACTGCTCACGGGTATGTTGCAACGCAAAGCGAAACGAGCATACGCGACTGCCTTTCAAAGCGGTATCCGAGAGAAGCGTTTGTGCTTACAAACAAGCTCTCGTCAAATCTTTTTAAGACGGAAGAGGATATTCGCCCGTTTTTTGAAAAGCAGTTAAAATATTGCGGAGTCGATTATTTTGATTTTTACCTTATGCACGCTCAGAGTGCGGAAAATTATCCGAAATACAAAGCCGCAAATGCGTATAATACGGCACTGGAGCTTAAAAAAGAGGGAAAAATCCGTCATGTAGGTCTTTCTTTTCACGATAAAGCCGACGTGCTGGATATGATATTGAATGAAAATCCCGAGGTTGAAGTTGTTCAGCTTCAGTTTAATTACCGTGATTACGACGACGCAGGCGTTCAGGGGCGTGAGTGCCTTGAGGTTTGCCGAAGGCACAAAAAGCCCGTTATTGTTATGGAGCCGGTAAAGGGCGGAACGCTTGTAAATCTTCCTGAAAGCGCAAAAGAAGCTTTCGACGCTTTGGGGTCAGATAAAAGCTATGCGTCCTATGCAATCCGTTATGCCGCAGGCTTTGACGGTATTTGTATGGTGCTGTCCGGTATGAGTAATATGGAGCAAATGAATGACAATCTCTCATTTATGACCGATTTCAAGCCTCTTAACGAACAAGAATTGACGGCGGTAAATAAGGCGGCTTCAATACTTAAAAACAGCGACATTATTCAGTGCACAGCCTGCCGCTATTGCACAGCGGGATGCCCGAAAAGTATAAATATTCCCGAGCTTTTCGCCTGTCTTAATGCTAAAAAACAGGATAAGGGCTTGGTTAAATGGAATTCCCGTCAGTATTATAACGCGCATGTTAAAAACGGGGGCAGAGCGAAAGACTGCATTGGCTGCGGTAAGTGCGAGGAAATCTGTCCTCAGCAGCTGCCTATACGCAGTTTGCTTAAAGATGTATCAAAGGAATTTGACAGAATAGTTTAATAAGGAGCGGTATTTTTGAAAAAGAAAAATACGCAGAATACAAAAAAGAAAATTGTGTCTGCCGCATGGAAGCTTTTTTATGAGCAGGGCTATAACGGTACAACGATAGATGATATTGTATATGAATCGGGAACCTCGAAAGGCTCGTTTTATCATTATTTTGCGGGAAAGGATGATTTGCTTTCGTCGCTTGCATATCTTTTTGATGAAAAATACGAGGAATTAGAGGAAATAATGCCCGAGGATATGCCGAGCGCGGAAAAAATGTTTTTTCTTAATAAAGAGCTTTTCAGAATGATTGATGACAGCATTTCAATTGACCTTTTAACACAGCTTTTGTCATCTCAGCTTATTACTAAAAATGAAAAGAGCCTGCTTGACCGCAACAGAACATATTTCAGGCTTTTGCGTTCTATTATTATGGACGGTCAAAAAAAGGGCGAAATCTCTGACAACTACTCTGCAAATGACATTGTAAAGGCTTATGCACTTTATGAGCGCGCAATGCTTTATGACTGGTGTCTTTGCAACGGTGAATATTCACTTTCGGATTACAGCTCAAAAATGCTGCCTATGTTTTTAAACGGGTATTTATTAAGCGATTAGTTTTTAAAATCAACTGTTAAACACTCTCCGTATTTGCTTGTTCGGGGGGTGTTTTTCGGCATATAAAATATAAGATTTATGAAGGTTTATGCAAAATTACATATTTAAAAGCGAGAAATATTCATATTTTATACACTTTTTATTCGTTTTTTCTTTACAAATATGCATAAATAGTGTATAATATAACAAAAATGTCGGCTGATTTATGCTGCGTTACATTTTTAAAAACAAAATTTGTTTATTTTTCATAAAATATATACCGTTTTGTGCTTTAAAATCGACTGAATACGCATTGACTTTAGCGAGCTAAAGTGGTAACATACTAAAGTGTAAAAATAAGAAAGGAACTGTACGGATTTGCTGAATAATTGACTGTATTTCGGTGAACTCCGTATCGGACACAGGTTTTATGAATTTTCATTCAGACTCGGTTGACAGACTGTTTCAAACATTTTTAAATCTTGAAACGATTGAGGACTGCTACGTTTATTTTGAAGATCTTTGCACTATTAAGGAAATTCGCGATATGGCTCAGCGTCTTGACGCCGCCATTCTTCTTAAAAACGGTATGAGCTATCAGAAAATCAGCGATACGCTGGACATAAGCACCGCAACAATAGGCAAGGTCAGCAAATGTCTTAATTACGGCAGCGGCGGTTATGAAAAGGCAATCAGAAAATTAAACAAAGAGGAAAAAATCTAATGAAATCATCACAATTGCTCCCAAGCGAAAATTTAGTGTTTTTGCTTCGGGAACTTTACGATAAATACGGCTATTCCCGTTACAAAATGAATAAGTTTGAGGAGTACGATTTATACGCCAAAAATAAGGATTTTCTTATTTCGGACAGTGTTATCACATTTACGGACACAAACGGAAAGCTGCTGGCGTTAAAGCCGGACGTTACTCTTTCAATAGTGAAAAACACAAAGGATTCAGGCGAAACGGTTCAAAAGCTCTATTATAATGAAAATGTTTACCGTGTTTCAAAGGGTACTCACTCTTTTAAAGAGATTACTCAGGTAGGGCTTGAAGCAATAGGAGATATTGACAGTTATACAATTTTTGAGGTTGTTTCACTTGCGGTAAAAAGTCTTGTCTGCACAGGTGAAAACTGCATTTTGGAAATATCGCATTTGGGTATTCTGTCTGACGTAATAAATTACGCGGGTATTCCTAAAGCGGAAATGAGAAAGGTATTCCGTTTTATCGGAGAAAAGAATATTCACGAGCTGCTTTCATTTTGCAATGCTTTGGGCATTGAGAAAGAGAAGGCGGATTTGCTTGCCGATACGGTTAAAATTTACGGCACGGCAGATGAGATTTTACCGTGGATAAGAGAAAAGCTTACGGGAATTGCCGATGAAAATAATATAAATATATTTGAAACCGTAATAAAAGCTTTAAGCGGCGGGGAAAACGGCGATATTATAAGAATAGATTTTTCCGCTGTTGACGATATAAGATATTACAACGGCTTTGTGTTTAAGGGCTTCTCTGAGGGTGTTCCTCAAAGCGTGCTTTCGGGCGGCCAGTATGACGCTCTTATGAAAAATATGAAAAGAAAGTCCGGGGCAATAGGCTTCGCGGTTTACCTTGACTGCTTTGAAAATGCAACGAAGGTTTCCGACTATGATGTCGATGCGCTTTTGATTTATTCGGAAAATTCGGATATTTCACTGCTGAAAAGAACGGTGGACGAAATAATTGCGAAGGGCGAAAGTGTTTTAATGCAAAGAGAAATACCGGACGGAATTAAATATAAACGGTTGCTGAAGGACTTAGGAGGAGAGGTGATTTGCGTTGCAAACAATGCTTAATGTGGCTCTTCCGAAAGGGCGGCTCGGCGAAAAGGTGTATTCTATGTTTGAAAAGGCAGGTTACCCTTGCCCGTCAATCAAAGAAAATAACAGAAAGCTCATTTTTGAAAACGAGGAAGCAGGCGTTCGGTACTTTTGGGTAAAGCCCTCAGACGTTGCTATTTATGTTGAAAGGGGAGCGGCTGACATCGGCGTAGCAGGCAAAGATATTCTGCTTGAATATGAGCCTGATATTTATGAGCTTTTAGACCTTAAAATCGGAAAATGCAGAATGGCGGTTGCGGCTAAAAAGGATTTCCGTGACGATATGGGAAGAACGCTCAAGGTTGCTACTAAATTTTCTAATATTGCAGGAAATTACTATCGCTCAAAGGGCAGAGATATTGATATTATTCATCTTAACGGTTCAATTGAAATAGCGCCCATTTTAGAGCTTTCAGACGTAATAGTCGATATTGTAGAAACGGGGACAACCCTTAAGGAAAATGACCTTACCGTTTTTGATACGGTAGTGCCGATAAGCGCAAGGCTGATTTCAAACAAGGCGAGCTATAAGTTCAAGAGCGCGGAAATTGACAGGCTGACTCAAAAAATATCAGAACAGACGGAGGAACAGTTATGATTAAAATAATGAAATACAGCGAAGTTAAGAACGATGAAATCTTCGCGCGTGTAACACCGTCCGTAAATGTTGCAGATATTGTTGCGGAAATCATAGAAAACGTTAAAATGAACGGTGATAAAGCGCTGTTTGAGTATTGCCGGAAATTTGATAAAGCAGAGCTTACATCGCTTCTTGTAACAGAAGAAGAAATAAACGAGGCAATGAGCCTTGTTGAGCCGAGATTTATTGAGATACTTGAAAAAGCGGCAAAAAATATCCGTAATTTTCACGAGAAACAGGTTAGAAACAGTTTTATTATAAATGACGAGGACGGAATTGTAATCGGGCAGAAAATAATTCCCGTTGACCGAGCAGGACTTTATGTACCGGGCGGCACGGCGGCTTATCCGTCAACCGTTTTAATGGATTCAATTCCTGCTAAAATTGCAGGCTGTAAAGAGGTTGTAATTGTAACGCCTCCGAGTGCAGACGGCAAAATAAATCCCGTAATTTTGGCGGCGGCTAAAATTGCAGGCGTTGATAAGATTTTCAAGGTCGGCGGAGCGCAGGCAATTGCCGCACTTGCCTTTGGAACTGAATCCGTTCCGAAGGTGGATAAAATAGTAGGTCCGGGCAACGCTTTCGTTGCAGAGGCTAAAAAGCAGGTTTTCGGTATAGTTTCAATTGATATGATTGCGGGTCCGAGTGAAATTTTAATTGTTGCCGACAAAACTAATAATCCGAAGCATTTGGCGGCAGATTTGCTTTCGCAGGCAGAACACGACAAAATGGCAAGCGCCGTTTTGGTAACCGACAGCGAAGAGCTTGCAAACAGAGTTGCCGAGGAGATTGAAAATCAGATTCCGCTCTTAGAACGTTCGGAAATTGCAAGAGCGTCAATAGATGTGAACGGTAAAATTATTGTAGCAGACAGCATTGAAAGAGTGTTTGACATTGCAAATGAAATTGCGCCTGAGCATTTGGAGCTTTGCGTTGAAAATCCCTTTGACTGTCTTGACAAAATCCGTCATGCAGGTTCAATCTTTATGGGCAAGAACTGTCCCGAGGCATTGGGCGACTATTTTGCAGGACCTAACCACACTCTTCCCACAGGCGGAACGGCAAAGTTTTCAAGTCCGCTTTCTGTTGACGATTTTATTAAGAAAACCCAGTATACTTATTATACAAAGGACGCACTCAAACGTGTTGCGGAGGATGTTGCATATTTTGCAAAGCAGGAGGGACTTACTGCGCATGCCAGAAGCGCTGTAATTCGCACCGAGGAGGAAAAATAATGAGCCGATTTTTCAGTGAGAAATATCGCTCTCTTGTGCCGTACACCCCGGGTGAGCAGCCAAAAGAGTTAAATTTAATAAAACTGAATACAAATGAATCGCCTTTTCCGCCGTCTCCGAAAGCTATCGAGTTTGCAAAAAGAGAAGCGGAAAAATTACAGCTTTATTCAGACCCTGAGTGCCGCGACCTTGTAAAAACAGCGGCAGATTATTTCGGCGTTTCGCAGAATGAGATACTTTTCACAAACGGCAGTGACGAAATTTTAAATTTCGCTTTTATGGCATTTTGCGATGATGCGCACGGTGCGTTTTTTCCGGATATTACCTACGGTTTTTACCCTGTTTTTGCCGAGCTTAACGGCATACCTTTTGAGGAAATACCGCTTAAAGACGATTTCACGGTAGATGTAAACGATTTTTGCGGTGTGAAAAAAACCGTGTTCATTGCAAACCCCAACGCGCCTACGGGAATAGCGCTTTCACTTTCCGATATTGAGAAAATTGTAAAAAGCAATCCCGATAATATAGTCGTAATTGACGAGGCTTATGTGGATTTCGGAGCTGAAAGCGCAATAAAGCTTATTCACAAATATGACAATCTGCTTGTAACGGGTACTTTTTCAAAATCACGGTCCTTAGCAGGCGGCAGGCTCGGCTTCGGAATTGCAAATGAAGCGCTGATAAAAGATTTGAATACGGTGAAATATTCAACAAATCCGTACAACGTAAACCGTATGACCATGGCGGCAGGTGTGGGAGCGATAGAGGATAACGAATATTTTGTAAATAATTGCCGTGAAATTCAAAATGTGCGTGAATATGCGTCGGAAGAACTTCAAAAAATGGGCTTTGAGTTAACTTATTCTTCGGCAAATTTCATTTTTGCGGCTTCAAAGAACATTGACGGTGAAACACTTTACTTAAAGCTTAAAGAAAAGGGTATTTTAATCCGTCATTTTGATAAAGAACGGATTAAAAATTATAACAGAATAACAGTAGGCACTAAAGAGCAGATGGATTTGCTTTTAGGCGCAATAAAAAATATAAATGAGGAGATAGTATGAGAACTTCGGCTATTGAGAGAAATACTGCTGAAACAAAAATTAAGCTTTCGTTAAATATTGACGGCAGCGGAAAAAGCGAGATAGATACCGGCTGCGGCTTTCTTGACCATATGTTAACTCTTTTCGCAAAGCACGGCAGATTTGATTTGGCGGTTAAATGCGACGGTGACACGAATGTGGATTATCACCACACTGTTGAAGATATAGGCATAGTGCTTGGAACTGCGTTTTCCGAGGCTCTCGGTGACAAAAAAGGAATAGAGCGTTACGGTGATATAATTTTGCCGATGGACGAGGCATTGATTCTTACTGCTGTTGACCTTTCGGGCAGAGCGTACCTCGGCTTCAATTTGGAAATCCCCACTGAAAAGGTCGGCGATTTTGACACGGAGCTTGTAAAAGAATTTTGGCTCGGATTTGTACGCACGGCTGGGTGTACCTTGCACGTCAAACAGCTTGCAGGCGAAAATTCGCACCACATAATCGAGGGTGCGTTTAAGTCAGCGGCAAGGGCGCTCGCAAAGGCAGTAAAAATAAATTCGGATTATAAGGATGAAATTCCGTCAACAAAAGGAGTTCTCTGATGATAGCAATTGCAGATTACGGCGTCGGAAACCTGTTTTCACTGAAAAGCTCGTTTTCGGCAATAGGCGCAGACGCCGTTGTTACAAACGATATATCTGAAATAGAAAAAGCAGACAGAATAATACTCCCCGGTGTAGGCGCATTCGGCGATGCGGCAAATAAACTGTTCCAATCGGGACTCGGCGGCGTTTTAATAAATGAAGCTAAAAAGGGCAAGCCGATTATGGGTATTTGCCTCGGAATGCAGCTTTTGTTTGATAAAAGCTATGAGTACGGCGAGCATAAGGGCTTAGGGCTTATTCACGGTAGCATAAGACCGATTGCAGATGTTATTCCGAAAGACCTTAAAATACCCCATATCGGTTGGAATTCCCTTGATTTTAAAATGAACAGTCCGATTAACAAATACATAAACAACGGCGATTTTGTCTATTTCGTTCATTCGTTTTATGCGGCGGACTGTGATGAATACACTGTGGCAACGGCTGAATACGGAGCAGATTTAACTGCAACAGTGCAGAATAAAAATGTGTTCGGATGCCAGTTCCACCCTGAAAAGAGCGGTGAGACAGGACTTAAAATTCTCCGTGCATTTACAGAGGTAAAGGGGGAAGCTTTATGATTATTTTTCCTGCGATAGATTTATTTGAGGGTAAAGCTGTTCGCCTTTACAAAGGCGATTACAATAAAATGACGGTTTACAGTGAAAATCCGCCTGAAATTGCGGAGGATTTTAAAACTCAAGGCGCGGCGCATATTCACATTGTGGATTTGGAGGGCGCTAAAGACGGTACAACGCCTAATTTTGATACAGTAATTGAGATTAAAAGACGCAGCGGGCTTTTTTGCGAAATAGGCGGCGGTATCCGTGATATGAATACAATCGAAAGATACATTTCGGCGGGGATTGACAGAGTTATTCTCGGTACGGCGGCAGTTACAAACGAAGGCTTTGTAAAAGAAGCCGTTAAGGAATATGGCGAAAAAATTGCTGTCGGAATTGATATAAAAGACGGATTTGTCGCAATAAAGGGCTGGACAGAAAAAAGCGAGCTTACCGCCTTTGAATTTTGCGAAAAAATGCAGGCGGACGGCGTTAAAACCCTTATTTGCACCGACATTTCCAAGGACGGAGCGATGAACGGCACAAACCACGCGCTTTACAGTGAGCTTATGAGTAAATTTAATATGAACATTACAGCTTCGGGCGGTGTTTCAAGCCTTAATGACGTTGAACGCCTTGCAGAGAAAAACATTTACGGGGCGATTATAGGAAAAGCCTATTATACAGGCGATATAGATTTGAAAAAGGCGGTTGAGGCAGCAAAATGATAACAAAAAGAATCATTCCCTGTCTTGATGTCAGGGACGGAAGAGTTGTAAAGGGAGTTAACTTTACAGGGCTTCGGGATGTTTCTTCGCCCGTTGAATTGGCTGACTTTTATTCAAAGAGCGGAGCAGACGAGCTGGTGTTTTACGATATAACAGCGTCCTCGGACGGCCGTAAAATCTTTACCGATATTTTAACGGAAACGGCAAAACGGGTGTTCATTCCGTTGACTGTCGGCGGCGGAATAAACACGGTCGAGGATTTTGACCGTGTGCTTAAATGCGGTGCTGACAAAGTCAGCGTAAATTCGGGTGCAATCAAAAATCCGTCGCTCATTTCCGAGGCGGCAAAGCTTTACGGCGACCAGTGCGTTGTAATTTCAGTTGACGTTAAGCGTGTTGACGGCGTTTTCAGAGTTTTCGCCAAGGGCGGAAGAGAAAATACAGGCATTGAAGCGATAAGCTGGATAAAAAAATGTGTTGATAACGGCGCGGGCGAGGTTGTTGTTAATTCAATGGATACCGACGGCGTTAAGGGCGGCTTTGATTTGGAACTGCTTAAAGAGGTTTGCGACACAGTAAGTGTTCCTGTTATAGCCTCCGGAGGAGCAGGCAAAACAGAAGATTTTATTACGCTTTTTAATGAAATCCCGAAGGTTGACGCAGGTCTTGCGGCATCAGTATTCCATTTCGGTGAAATCAAGATTAAAGACCTTAAAGAAAAAATGGCAAAGGCGAATATTCCCGTTAGGAGATAAAAAAATGATAAATATTGACGAACTTAAATTTGATGAAAAAGGGCTTATTCCCGCAATAGTTGTGGATTCAGTCAGCAAAAAGGTTTTAACTCTTGCCTATATGAATAGAGAGAGCCTTAAAATTTCAATGGAAAAGGGGCTTACCTGCTTTTGGAGCAGGTCACGTCAGGAGCTTTGGCTCAAGGGCGAAACCAGCGGAAATTATCAGCATATAGTTTCAATTACCGCCGACTGCGATAAAGACGCGCTTGTAGTTTCCGTAATGCCCGACGGTCCTGCCTGCCATAAGGGTACGTTCTCCTGCTTTAACGATAAAATTTATCAAAGCGACGAGTTAAACGATTTTTCATATGAGGATTTAATGGAGCTTATTAAAGGCAGAAAGACAGAAAAGAAGGAAGGCTCATACACAACATACCTTTTTGAGAAGGGTCTTGACAAAATTCTTAAAAAAGTCGGCGAAGAGAGTACAGAGGTTATCATCGCCGCAAAGGATAACGACAAGGCGGAAACGATTTATGAGATTGCCGACCTTGCATATCACGTAATGGTGCTGATGATTGAGGCGGGAATTGACCTTGCGGACATTCACAAGGAGCTTGCATCACGCCATGTTATTGACCATAAGGTTAAACAGGAAAAAATGACAAAGTAAGAGAGAACGGTAAAATATATGACGAAGGTATTTATTGACGGAAGCGCAGGTACAACGGGGCTCAGAATTTACGAGCGCCTCGGTGAGCGACGTGACCTTGAGCTGATAATTTTAACAGGTGACAAGAGAAAGGATTTAACCGCCAGAGCGGAAGCGCTGAATTCAGCGGATATTGCATTTTTGTGCTTGCCTGATGATGCGGCAAGAGAAGCGGTAACACTTATAGAGAATGACAGAACTGTTGTTATTGATACTTCGACGGCGCACAGAACGGCAAGCGGCTGGGCTTACGGCTTTCCTGAGCTTACGGGGCAGAGAGAAATCATTAAAAACTCAAAGCGCATAGCCAACCCCGGCTGTCACGCAAGCGGATTTATATCTCTTGTAAAACCGCTTACAGAAAACGGAATAATTCCCTCTGATGCAATTATTTCAGCATTTTCACTGACAGGCTATTCAGGCGGCGGCAAAAAAATGATTGCCGATTACGAAACAGATGAGTTAAGCGAAGCATTGCTTGCTCCCAGAAGCTACGGGCTTTCGCAGACACACAAGCACCTGCCCGAAATGAGCAAAATCTGCAAGCTTAATAAACTGCCAATGTTCACGCCCATAGTTTCAAGCTACTATTCGGGAATGGAAGTTGTAATAACACTCTCTAAAGAGCAGATAAACGGCAGTCTTGATGATATTAAAAATATTTACGGGTCTTATTATATGGGTAAAATAGTTAAATACCGTGAAAATTCAGACGAGAGCGGTTTCCTTTCAGCCTCAAAAATGTCAGGCAGAGATGATATGGAGATAAGCGTATTCGGAAATGATGACAGAATAATGCTTGTATCCCGATTTGACAACCTCGGAAAAGGCGCATCGGGTGCGGCAATTCAAAATATGAATATTGTTCTGGGTCTTAATGACGCCACAGGACTTAATATAGGAGAATGAGAATGGAATTTAAATTGATTGACGGCGGAATTTGCGCCGCAAAGGGATTTCGGGCAAGCGGCACTTACTGCGGAATAAAAAAGCCGAATGTTGAAAATCTTAATCCCGATATAAAGCATAAAAACGATATTTGTCTTTATGTGAGCGATGTCGTGTGCAATGCGGCGGCTGTTTACACACAAAATAAGGTTAAGGGTGCGCCCATACTCGTAACAAAGGCGAATTTAGCCGCAAGCGGAAATAAAGCCAAGGCGGTTATTGCCAATTCCAAAAATGCCAACACCTGCAACGCAGACGGCGAGGAAAAGGCAAACAGAATGTGCGAGCTTGTAGCAACTGAACTTAACATTCCTAAAGAGCAGGTAATTGTTGCAAGTACGGGTGTTATCGGTCAAATTCTCCCGATAGAGCCTATTGAAAGAGCTGTCCCGATTCTTGCGAAAGAACTTGATTACGGCAAAAACCTTGAAGCCGCAACTGCAATTATGACCACAGATACAGTTAAAAAAGAGTATGCGGTTGAATTTATTATAGACGGAAAAATTTGCAAAATAGGCGGTATGGCAAAGGGAAGCGGAATGATTCACCCCAATATGGCAACAACGCTTAATTTTATTACAACCGACTGCGCAATAAGTTCAGACATTTTGCAGAAAGCGCTGAGCGAAATTGTTAAGGTTACTTACAACTGTCTTTCAATTGACGGCGATACCTCAACCAATGATATGGTATGCCTTATGGCAAACGGTCTTGCCTTTAATGAAGAAATTACCGCTGAGGGCGAAGATTTTGAAATATTCAAATCTGCACTTTACGAGGTAATGGCAAACCTTACCCGTATGCTTGCCAAAGACGGCGAGGGTGCGACAAAGCTTCTTGAATGTACCGTAAGCGGCGCTGAAGATAAAGACACGGCAATTACCGTTGCCAAAAGTGTTGTCTGCTCATCTCTTTTCAAGGCGGCAATGTTCGGCGAGGACGCAAACTGGGGGCGTGTTCTTTGCGCCATAGGCTATGCAGACGCCGAGTTTGATATAAACAAGGTAGATGTTGATTTGAAGAGCGATAAAGGCACAGTGTCCGTATGCCGAAACGGTTCGGGAATTGAGTTCAGCGAGGAAAAGGCGAGCGAGGTTCTCTCTTCCGATGAAATTCAGATTCTGGTTGAATTACACGAAGGCAGTGAAAAAGCGACTGCTTGGGGTTGCGATTTAACCTATGATTATGTTAAAATAAACGGCGATTACCGTACTTGATAAATTTGGGGGTAAAAATCCTTATGGAAAATTTTTCAAACGCAGAGCGTGCAGAGGTCTTAACACAGGCTCTTCCCTACATTAAGCGTTATGTGGGCAAGGTCGTAGTTATTAAATACGGTGGCAACGCAATGATAAACGAAAGCCTTAAAAAGCAGGTTATGGAGGACATAGTTCTCTTGTGGCTTATCGGCGTTAAGGTGGTTCTCGTTCACGGCGGCGGTCCTGAAATTAACGACCTTATGAATAAGCTCGGCAAAAAAGCTGAGTTTGTTGACGGACTTCGTGTTACCGATAAGGAAACCGTGGATATTGTCGAAATGGTCTTGGCAGGAAAGGTTAACAAGTCTCTTGTAAATCTTCTTCAAGTGCAGGGCGCCAATGTAATGGGCGTTTCCGGCATTGACGGCAAGCTTATTGAAGCAAGGTTTAAAAATGAAAAATTAGGTTACGTAGGCGAAATAACAAAGATAAATATTGAACCTGTTGAGGGTATCCTTGAATACGGTTATATCCCCGTAATTTCAACGGTTGCCTGCGACAAAAAAGGTAATACCTACAACATTAACGGCGATACTGCGGCGGCATTTATTGCAGGGGCACTCAAGGCGGAAAGGCTTATAATGATGACCGATATTGCAGGCGTACTCCGAGATAAGGACGACCCCTCAACGCTTATTCCTGAGCTTACCGTTACCGAAGCACAGTCGCTTAAAGAAGAGGGCATAATTGCAGGCGGAATGATACCGAAGGTTGACTGCTGTGTTGAGGCAATAAATAAAGGCGTTGAAAACGTAACGATAATGGACGGCAGAATACCCCATTCAATTCTTATGGAGCTTCTTACTGCCGAGGGTGCAGGTACAATGGTCACAGGAGATAAAAAATGAGCTTACAAGAAACAGATAAAAAATATATAGCAAATACATACAACCGCTTTCCCGTAAGCATTGTCAGCGGAAAAGGCTCGGTTGTAAAGGACGAAAACGGCAAGGAATATATCGACCTCGGCTCGGGGATTGGCGTCACGTCATTCGGCATTGCCGATGAAATTTGGCAGACGGCAGTGACAGAGCAGATTTCTAAGGTTCAGCATATGTCAAATCTTTATTATACCGAGCCTTGCGTTCGCCTTGCAGAGTTGCTTTGCGAAAAAACGGGAATGAAAAAGGTGTTTTTCTCAAATTCGGGCGCTGAAGCAAATGAATGTGCAATAAAACTTGCAAGAAAATATGCGAGTGACAAATACGGTAAAGACCGTTATACAATAGTAACATTAAATAACAGCTTTCACGGCAGAACGCTTACTACTCTGTCCGCAACAGGGCAGGAGCATTACCACGAGCTGTTTAATCCCTTAACCCCCGGTTTTACAAGTGTTGACATGGGCAATTTAGATGCCTTGAACAAAATCCACAGCGAAACTCCCGTTGCAGGCGTACTTATTGAATGTATTCAGGGTGAGGGCGGAGTTCTGCCAATAGACGCTGATTTTATTAAGAACTTAAACGCTTGGTGCAATGAAAACGATGTTTTATTTATGGTTGACGAGGTTCAGACAGGCAACGGCAGAACAGGTGAACTTTACGCTTATATGAATTACGGCGTAACACCGGATGTTGTTTCTACCGCAAAAGGGCTTGCAGGCGGCTTGCCGCTTGGGGCTACGCTTATCGGCGAAAAGGCGCAGAATGTTCTCGGATTCGGCGACCACGGTTCAACCTTCGGCGGAAACCCCGTTTGCTGTGCGGCGGCTGTAAGCATTGTAAAGCGAATTGACAGTAATTTACTTGCGGATGTTAAAGAGAAAAGCAAGGCTGTTTTTGAGGCTTTAGACGGCGCAAATGGCGTTGAAAGCGTCAGTGGAATGGGACTTATGATTGGTATTAAGCCCGTAAGGCCTGCCGCGGAAATAGTTAAGGAAGTAATGGAAAAAGGCGTTCTTTGCCTTACTGCTAAAGACAAAGTCCGCTTGCTTCCGGCGCTGAATATTCCGAAAGAAACGCTTTTAAAAGCTGTTGAAATAATAAAGAATGCGTGTGCAAATGTGTAAGGGTGACGGTATGAATTTAAAAGGTAGGCATTTTTTAAAGTTGCTCGATTTTACTCCCGAGGAAATAAATTATTTGCTCGATTTGTCGGCAGAGCTTAAAAATAAAAAGAAAAACGGAATACCCCACAGAACTTGCGAGGGCAAAAACATTGCGCTTATTTTTGAAAAAACAAGCACCCGTACACGCTGTGCATTTGAGGTTGCGGCGGCAGATCTCGGTATGCACCCTGTGTACCTCGACCCGCAAGGCTCGCAGATAGGCAAAAAAGAGAGCATTGCGGACACTGCAAGGGTCTTAGGCCGAATGTTTGACGGAATTGAATACCGCGGATTCGGGCAGGAAATCGTTGAAAATTTAGCAAAATATGCAGGCGTACCCGTTTGGAACGGACTTACAAATGAGTTTCACCCGACGCAGATTTTGGCTGATTTTCTGACAATCCGTGAGCATTTCGGCACTCTTTCGGGCAAAAGGCTTGTCTATATGGGCGACGCAAGGTACAATATGGGCAATTCCTTAATGGTCGGCGCGGCAAAAATGGGTATGCATTTTGTTGCCTGCGCTCCGAAAAAGTATTTTCCCGACGGAGAGCTTGTAAATGAATGTATGAAAATCGCGGAGGAAACGGGCGCGGTTATTGAATTTTGCGAAGACCCCTTGATTGCAACAAAAAATGCCGATGTAATTTATACGGATGTTTGGGTTTCAATGGGCGAGGCTGACGAGGTCTGGGAAGAGCGTATCCGTGATTTAACTCCTTACAGAGTTACAATGGATTTGCTTAATAATGCAGGTGAAAACTGCCGCTTTATGCACTGTTTGCCTGCTTTTCACGACCTTAACACCGAAATCGGCAAGAAAATTTACGAAAAATTCGGCTTGACTTGTATGGAGGTTACCGACGAGGTAATTGAGAGCGACCGCTCAATAGTATTTGACGAGGCTGAAAACCGTATGCACACAATAAAAGCCGTTATGGCGGCAACGCTGTAAAATTATTTGTAGGGCATACCGTGGCAAAAAAATAATATAATTTTACATATTTTATTTCGGGCTGTCGGAATCGGCAGCCCTTACTTTTTATTGGTATTTTTGTAGAGTGTGTTGACCCTCGGCTCCCCTGAAAGGGGAGCTGTCGAGCGTTAGCGAGACTGAGGGGTTATTTTTTATTGACTACTAATAAACCCCTCTGTCAACTTTGTTGACATCTCCCCTTTCAGGGGCGACAAGATCCCTCTGTAAACTCTGCCCCGTCTCCATTACTCACCTGCCGGCTCAGACAGCGTTAATTCGGCATCTACCGGATGTCCACGCCCTTTCAGGGGCGACAAGAATTTTGTAAGGAACGTCCTCCAAAACCCGTGTTTACTGCTATTTCAATTTAATATGCTTATTCCGAGAATTAAATATCCTGCAAATGTTACCCAAATAAAATACGGAATCTGCAAATATGCTGAGAGCCTGTTGACCTTATAAAACTGCGCAATCATAGCGAGGATTACCGACCACAAAATCAGCAGCCAGACAAATGCAAATGTGTATGCTCTGAAATTGAAGAATATTATACTCCAAAAGAAGTTTAGAAACAGGTTAACGCCATACAAAATAAGACCTGTTTCGGCTTCTCTTTTTTTGAATTTTCGGTGCTCAAATACTACTGCGCTTGAAAACCCCATAAGAATGTAAAGAATTGTCCACACCACAGGGAACAGAAATGCGGGCGGAGAGAGCGGAGGCTTGCTTATCTCGTCAAAAAGCTGCATATTCCCACTTGTAAGAAGCGCTGAAAATCCCCCGATTGCAAGCGAAACAGAAATTAATATTATGAATGTCCTGTATTTCTTCCGCATTTTCCCCACCTCAAAATAAATATATGCTTTTCAGACGGTTTTATTACTGTTCTTGAAATTCATAGGAATTAGTGTATAATTGAATTAGAATTTATTTTTTAGGCGTTTTGTTATGAAAACTGTTTACGGAAATTTCACACTGCCTGACAGTGAAATGCCGTAAAGAGAAAAAATGAGGAACAGCAAATGAAACTGATTTTATCATCCTGCGATTTTAAAAATGAAAAATCCAAGCAGGTAATTCTTGAAAATTTAGGCAAGCCCATAGAGGATTGCAAGGTACTTTTTATCCCGAATGAAAAGGCTAATATTAGGCGTATTAAAAATAAAAAATATATTCCGAGACTGCTTGAAGCAGGCTTTTCGGAAGAAAATATTTCAGTGTTTAACTATTATGACTGCGAGCCGTTTTTCGGTCGGAATTTTGATGCAGTTTACATAGGCGGAGGGAACACCTTCGGCACGTTTGAACGCTTAAAAGAATGTAATTTCACCGATGAAATTGTAAGAATGGTAAAAAACGGAGCGGTTTATATCGGCGGAAGCGCAGGTGCGCACATTGCCTGCACCGATTTTTCACACGTGTCAAAATATGACGAAAATAATACCTCGCTCACGGAGTTTAAAGGATTGAACCTTTTTGAAGGTTATTTAATCTGCCATTTCACCGAGGACAGACGCGAATATTTTGAAGAATTAAAAAAGCATCATAAAAAAGTCCTCGCCCTGACAGACGAAGACGCAATTTGTTATGAGAGAGATACATAAATAGGGGAATTAATAATGAAAAGAGATTTGGGGATTGCAAGGTGCGGACTTGCTTGCTGTCTGTGCTCTGAAAATGACAAATGCGCAGGCTGTAATTCGGGTGATTGCCCTGATAAACACTTATGCGAAAACAGAAAATGTTCAATTGAAAAAGGGATAGAGCATTGCTATGAGTGTGACAGAGATTGTAAAATGGGGCTTTTAAGCAAAATTAAACCGTATGCATTTACGCTGTTTGCCAAAAAATACGGTGAAGAATATTTGCTTGACTGCCTTGAAACTAATGAGAAAAAAGGCGTTGTTTATCACCGTAACGGAATATTCGGCGACTATGACGATTTTGACGATACTCAAAAACTGATTGAGTTTATAAAAAACGGAGTAAATGAATAATCTGTTAGAGTAGGGACAGATGACTCTCGGCTCACCTGTAAGGGGAGCTGTCGAGCGTTAGCGAGACTGAGGGGTTGTTTTTTATTGACTACTAATAAACCCCTCTGTCAACTTTGTTGACATCTCCATTACTCGCCTGCCGGCTCAGACAGCGTTAATTCGGCATCCACCGGATGCCCACGCCCTTTCAGGGGCGACAAGTAGGGACAGGTTTCCACGCCTGTCCGAAATAAATATGACGAAAACTTGCAATATAATTTAAATTTATAATGAATATATTGAGTGATTAAAATGAAAGAATATATATGTAAAATTGCTTCCGTTGGTGAAATGGAACGCAAGTGGAATTATGAAATAAGAAAGCAAAGAAAAACTGTTTTAGAGGGATTGAAAAAAGATGCAGTTGAACACATAAAAAACGGTCAGTCTGTTACATACTACGGTAAATTAAATAATAAAATCATATGTGAAACCACCGCTTTGTTTGACGAAAGCATTATTCAAAACAGTGACAAACTTGTTGATGATAAAACAGTTTATTTGTGCAATTTCAGTACAGATAAGAGATATCAGGGTAAAGGTTATTTTTCAAAGCTGTTTAAGTTTATGATTGATGATTTGAAAAACAGAGGTTATGAAAAATTTACCTTAGGCGTTGAGCCTACGGAAACAAAAAATATTAAAATTTATCAGCATTTGGGCTTTAATGAATTTATTAAGTCGGGGAAAGAAACCTATCCCGACGGCACAGTTATTGATGTTGATTATTACGAAATGAAATTGTGACGAATAGATTGGAACAGGCGAATAACAGCATTCTTTGTGATTTAATGCTACTGCCTTCCCCTTGAGGGGAAGGGGGACCGCCTTGGCGGTGGATGAGGTGTAAGATTTGCTACCGAAATATGAAAATTTGTTGTGGACAGACGCTTCTCGCCTGCCGGCTCGGTCGGTGCTCTTGAATACTGCGTATTCAAAGGTGTCCACCGGAGACCCACACCCCTCATCAGTCACTCGTACCTCGTGACAGCTTCTCCCCGAGGAGAAGCCGATTTAGTACAACCGACAATATAACTGACAAAACAACAAAGCACCGCGTAAAACGGTGCTTTTGTTAATTTTTATGCAATTTATACGGTTACGGCATTTCGTGTGTTAACTGTTCTATTGCTTCAAGCGTAATGTCATAAGCTTCTTTAACGGCGGGAAAATATTCCTTTGCCTCTGCTAAATTTTCTGCTCTGAGCATTTCAGTGATTTCCACAGCCGCCGCATTAAGACGAGCGAGCGACAAATTTGCGCTCACACCCTTTAATGTGTGCGCCGCACGGAAAGCTGGCTGTACATCGCCTTTTTCCAAAGCTTCGGTCAGCTCGTTAAAGCTGGGGTCGTTCAAAAACATAGGAAGGAATCGTTTAATAAGCGCTTCGCTCCTAAAACGGCTGATGGCGTTCTCATAATCTCCGCCTATTTTACTGTAACATTTTGCAACTGTCATAGCGTTTCTCCTGTTTGTTTATTGAGATATTCTTCAAATTGTGCTTTGGGCAGTGGCTTTGAATAATAATAGCCCTGAATGTAGTCACAGCCCATACTGCGGAATGCGTCTGACTGCTCTTTTGTTTCAACGCCCTCAGCCACTATTTCCATATTAAGACTTTGAGCAATTGAGAAAATATGCTTCAAAATCAAAGCCTGCTTGGGTGACCCCATATTGCGCGCAAAGTACATATCAAGCTTTAAAATGTCAATATCCAAATCGCTTAAAACGGTAAGCGACGAGTAGCCTGCGCCGAAATCGTCAAGCTCAATACAAAAGCCTGCGCTGTGAAGCTTTTGAACAGTATCAAGGAACACTTCCGTATTGTCGGTATAAGCCGATTCCGTAACCTCAATGTGAAGCATTTTGTGAGGGATTGAATATTTGTCTGCAATCTTTACAATTGTTTCCGCAAGGGCAGGGTGGCTGAAATCCGCGCGTGAAATATTACAGGAAACAGGAACTGACGGCAGTCCTTTGTCTATCTGTTCTCTAAGGTCCTTGCAGGTTCTTTCCGCAACATAAAAGTCAAGCTCTGTAATAAACCCGCTGCTTTCAAAAAGAGGAATGAATTCGCCGGGACTAATGAAGCCAAGCTCAGGGTGAGTCCAGCGGACAAGCGCTTCAGCACCGCCTGTGGTATTGCTTTTCAGCGAATGCTTAGGCTGGTAGTAAACTTCAAACTGATTTTCCTTAATTGCCGTTTCCATATAACCTAAAATGGCATGGCGGCGTGAGTATTTGTCTTTAAATTCATCGTTGAATTCCGCAAACTGTCTGCCGAACTGAAATTTGGCCTCGTCAAGAGCAGTAAGAACTCTGTTGCAAAGCGAATGGGCGGGAGTATCTGCGTCAACGCACGGATATGCGGAGAAGTGCAAAACAGCGTCGGGGATTGACATACTTTTTACGGCATTTCTCAAGGCTTCCGAAATGTCCCCGTATTTTTCCTCAGAATTATGTAATGTCAATACCGAAAAAGTGCTTTCGCTGAGCTTTCCGTAAACTGAGTTTGAACCGAAGGTGTCCGTAAGAAATTTTGCGATACCGATAAGCAGCTTTTCGGTTTTTGCTTTGCTGTGCCTGTCCTGAAGCATTTTAAGCGACATAATTTCACAGCAGAAAATATCGAACTTTTCTTCGGCGCTTTCAGAAAGAACCTTTTCTGAATTTATAAAGAAGAAATCTCTGCTGTAAAGACCTGTAATGCTGTCGTGCTCAACTCGGTCAATAACTGAGGAGGCTTCGCGAAGACGTATCATACTGCCTACACGTCTTAAAATAATATCAGGGTTATATGGCTTTGAAACAAAATCCGACGCACCGTTTTCAAGACATTTAATTTCATCGTCCGTGGCATTGCTGGAGGTAGTAATAATTATGGGAATACTTCTGAAAGACGGTATCAGCTTAACCTTGTCAAGAAATTCATAGCCGTTCATTACGGGCATCTGAATATCAAGTAAAATAAGAGAAATTTCTTTTTTACTCGATTCTAAGATTTCAAGACCTGCTTTTCCGTTCTCTGCCTGTAAAATATTATATTCGTCAGAAAGAATGGCGGAAAGGATTTCTCTGTTTATAAGGTCGTCTTCAACTATAAGAACAGTTCGTTTTTTGGTATTTGTTATCTCTTTCATAGCATTTACCCCGAATTATCGATTTATTATGAACCGAAACGATTATAACAGATAATTTGTTTTATGTAAAGCCGTTTTAAAACTGATTTGCTTGCCGAAATTTTAAATTATATATGTTTGACACACATTGTATTTTAATATATAATAATTTAAAATTATATCAAATTAGATATAAACATTGTATCGGCGGCACTGTTTTAAGAAAATGTATTATTAAATTCTAAAGGTTCTTTTTCGGAAAAATTTTAGTATGAGAAATATTAAAAGAAAGGAATGATACCGTGTATATGAAGTTGTTTTCTCACTCACTTTTATGTGAATACTGTATTGCACGGTGCTTTTTTTATGAAATATGCGTTGATAGGATGCGGTAGAATTTCTCACAAACACATTGAAGCGGCAATGAATAACGGTGTTGAAATTGTTGCAATATGTGACAAAAATCCTTATAGTATGGAAAATTTGGCAAAGAATTTTAATTTATCGGACAGTGTAAATTTTTATACGGATTATGATGAACTTATTAAGAAAGAACATCCTGATATTGTGGCTGTTGCTACAGACAGCGGGTCGCATACGGTTATTGCAATTACTGCTGTAAAAGCAGGGTGTAATGTTATAATTGAAAAACCGATTGCGCTGTCTGTTTACGATGCTGAGCGTATTATTGATTCGGCAAAAGAAAACGGAGTGACGGTTTGCGTTTGCCATCAAAACAGATTTAACAAAGTTGTACAGAAGGTGAGAAAAGCTGTTGAAGAGAACCGTTTTGGAAAACTTTTTCATGCATCTGCCAATATCCGTTGGAACAGAAATGAAGATTATTATTTGCAGTCGCATTGGAGAGGTACTTGGAAATATGACGGCGGAGCATTGATGAATCAATGTATTCACGATGTTGATTTACTTTGCTGGATGATGGGTTATGAAGTTGATGAGGTCTTTGCGTATACAGATAATTTGAACCATAATTATATTGAAGCAGAGGACTTAAGCGTTGCTTTGATAAGATTTAAGAACGGTTCATACGGTGTTATTGAGGGTACTGTTAATGTATTTCCCAAAAACTTAGAGGAAACATTGTGTATATTCGGGGAGAAGGGTACAGTAAAGCTCGGCGGTCAATCCGTTAATGAAATAGAAGAATGGAATTTTCAGGACGGATTTGATAACTTGGAAGATGTGAAACTTCAGTGTTATGAAGAAATGCGTAATGTGTACGGTAACGGACATACCTTATTGTATGCAGATATGATTGATGCCGTAAAAACGGGAAGACAGGCGTATGTGACTGCCGATGAAGGTAAAAGAGCTATGGAAATTGTGCTTGCTATGTATAAATCCGCTCAATTGGGTCAGCCTGTCAAGCTGCCGCTGAAATACGGCTCAACAGTTGATTTCAGGCGTGAGTTTTAGAAGTGTTTAAAATGAATGTTTCAGTTAGGGGAATATAATCGGTGAGTATTGATTATTTTGTTCATTCAAGCAGTTTTATAGATGACGGTGCTGTTGTAGGCAAGGGTACGAAAATATGGCATTTCTGCCATGTACAAAGCGGAGCTGTTATAGGAAAAGGCTGTTCTCTCGGACAGAATGTTAATATATCAAATAATGTTAAAATCGGAAATTTTGTAAAAATACAAAATAATGTGTCCGTTTATGAAGGGGTTGAACTGGAGGATTATGTTTTCTGCGGTCCGTCCTGCGTCTTTACAAATGATATTTCGCCTAGGTCAAAATATCCGAAACAGCCGTCAGAGTACATAAGAACGCTTGTGAAAACAGGGGCGAGTGTGGGTGCAAACGCTACTGTGCTGTGCGGTATTACTATAGGAAAATGGTCGTTGATAGGAGCGGGAGCGGTTGTGGTATCGGATGTTCCCGATTATGCATTGGTGACGGGTGTTCCTGCTGAGATTACGGGTTATGTATGCGAATGCGGAAAAAGGCTGGACGATAATTTCCGCTGCGAATGCGGTCGCAGGTATGTTAGAACGCCGAACGGATTGGAGGAAGGAACTTGCAATTCAAAGACTTAGAAGCTCAGTACCGAAGGCTTAAGCCGGAAATAGACGCAGCAATTCAATCGGTTATTGAAAGTTCACACTTTATAATGGGCAAGCCTGTTTTTGAATTGGAAGAACAGCTTGCCGAATATGTAGGACGCAAGTATTGTATATCCTGTGCCAGCGGAACGGATGCCCTTCAGCTTTCTTTAATGGCGTTGAACGTCGGCACAGGTGACGCTGTGTTTGTACCCGATTTTACTTATATTGCTTCTGCCGGTGCGGCTTCTTTGCTTGGAGCATCGGTTATACCGGTAGATATAGACGAAACTACATTTAATATTTCGCCTGAAGCGTTGGATACACAAATTAAAAGAGTGATTAAAGACGGTAATTTGACGCCCAAAGTAATCCTGCCGGTAAATTTATTCGGTTTGCCGGCTGATTATATGGAAATCGGTCGTATTGCGTGCAAATACGGCTTAAAAATACTTGAAGACAGCGCACAGGGATTTGGGGGAAGCATCGGTTGTAAAAAGGCTTGTTCTTTCGGAGATATTTCCGTAACATCCTTTTTTCCTGCAAAACCCTTGGGCTGTTACGGCGACGGTGGAGCGGTGTTTGTTGATAATGATGAGTTGAAATCACGCTTAATTTCCTTAAGAGCGCAAGGACGGTCCGCTGACGATAAATATGATAATATTGAAATAGGAATAAATTCAAGACTGGACACAATTCAGGCGGCGGTTCTTTTGCCTAAATTTAAGGCATTTAAAGAATATGAGCTTGACGCTGTTAATTACATTGCCGATGTCTATACGGACAGACTGTCAAAAGTCGGAAATATTACTGTTCCTTATGTGCCTGACGGTTACCGTTCCTGCCAAAGTCAGTACACTGTCAGATTTAAGGATGAAAACACAAGAAACAGAGTGCGGAAAGCTTTGGCTGAAAAAGAAATTCCGACTAATATATATTATCCGCGCGGTATACATCAGCAGAAAGCGTATGAAAAAATGAATCGGAGCAGTTTGTTGTATCCGAACACGGTAAAGGCAACCCAAACAGTTCTCAGCTTGCCGATACATCCGTATTTATCGGAAGCGGATGCGGACAAAGTTTCGGAAATTATTGCGGAAAGTGTATAATGATTGTAAAAATATTGGAAAAGAAAGGTAATTTATGTGATGAAGATTGCATTTATTGGCTTTTGGACGAATTATCCCGGCGGTTTACTCAGGAGAATCAGCAGAGTTTACAGTCTTCTTTGCAGTCAAAATGAAAATTTATCCTGTGACATTTTGTTGGTCGGAGGCAGTAAAAAAGAGAAGCCGGAGACAATGTTTAACAAAATAGACTGTTCAACCGATAATCTCAGAATAATAAAACTGAAGCCAATTGAATGTCTGCTCTTTTTATTGTTTACAAATCGGTATTCGTTGGTGCATTTCTGGGGAAACAGTAGATTTTCTGAAATGCTTCAGAGAATTTTGCGTATAAAGAAGCAGAAAACTTTATATACGGTTTGCGATTACAGAGCAGGTTACGGATTATTTGACGAAACAGTAATGAAGAGGATAAAAAGGCTTTTTCACAATGCAGAATACATTGATTTGCTCTATCCGGCAGCAGAAGAATTTGTCAGCGAAAATACAAAAGGAAAAGTATTTGTTACTCCGGGAACATTTACTGATTTAAGTATATTTAAACCCGAAAATAAAGAGAAAATAATGGTTTATGCTGCGGCAAGACTGGAGGACAATAAAAATCCGACACTGCTGGTCAGGGCCGTTAATTTGTGCTGTGATGAGATTAGAAAAAACGGATACCGTGTTATAATTCTCGGAGACGGGGAGTATAAAGAATATATTGATTCGTACATAAGGGAAAATGATTTGAACGATATTGTTATTATGTGTTCTTATCAAAAAACAAGTGAATTTCTTCCCGCCGCACGAGTTTTCTTTTCTCTTCAAAAAAATGAAAATTATCCGTCGCAAAGTCTCGCGGAGGCTGTTGCATGCGGATGTTATTCCATTGTTACCGATGTAGGAGACAGCAGAAAATGTGCAACAGAGCAAATTGCGTCATTTGTTGAAGGAACCGAGACTGCCGTTGCCATGGCAATAAGAAAATATTTTTCAATGGACGAAAAAGAAAAAAGGGATATTATAAATTCGGCTCGTGAGTTTGCACAGCAGAACTATTCGATTGAGAAAATCAAGGACTATTATATGTCTTTGATTGATACTATATGCGAATAGCTTTTTATGATGGAAATAAATCGGTATTTGAAAGTAACTGTAAAAAAGATAATGTGAACAGTAAAAGATTTGAATTTATATCTTGACATATATGTGTTTTTCTGTTATTATTTTTAAGCCGCTTATTAGGGGGCAGTCTGTCTTTCAGGCTGTTAAGAGGTTTTTCCCGCCCTCAATAGCGAGTCTATATTTAAGGTAGGTAAAAAAATGTACGCAATTATTGTTACCGGCGGCAAGCAGTACAAGGTTACAGACGGCGATGTTGTTTTCGTAGAGAAGCTTGACGCAGAAGAAAACGCAGAGATTACCTTTGACAAGGTTCTCGCAGTAGGTTCAGACGACGGCATCAAGACGGGTGCTCCTTATGTTGAGGGCGCAACTGTTGCTGCTAAGGTTATCAAAAACGGCAAGTCAAAGAAGGTTACCGTTTTCACTTACAAGTCAAAGAAAAACGAAAAGCGTAAAATGGGTCACCGTCAGCCTTACACAAAGGTTGAGATTACCGCAATTAACGCATAATGACAAATGTAAAATTCTTCCTGTCGGGTGACACGGTTGAGGGCTTTGAGCTGAACGGTCATTCAGGCGCAGGGGAAGAGGGAACGGACATTGTTTGCAGCGCAGTTTCATCTGCGGTTTATTTAGTTGCAAACACAGTGCTTGAGGTTCTCGGAATTGAGGCAGACGCAGTTGTCCGTGACGGATATATGAAATTCGTGATTCCTAAAGCGAATTTATCCGAAACAAAGGTTCTGACAGACGGTTTGGTTTTACATTTAACCGAGCTTTCGCGTCAGTATCCGCAACACATAAAAATTGAAAGAGGTGCAATCTAATGCTTAAGATTAACATTCAGTTATTTGCTCATAAAAAAGGTATGGGTTCTACCAAGAACGGCAGAGACTCAGAATCAAAAAGACTCGGCGTAAAGAGAGCCGACGGTCAGACAGTTCTTGCAGGCAACATTATTGTTAAACAGCGCGGAACTCACATTCACCCCGGCAACAACGTAGGCCGCGGTTCAGACGACACACTTTTCGCTCTTGTTGACGGCAAGGTTAAGTTTGAGAGAATGGGCAAAGACCGCAAAAAAGTAAGCGTTTACCCTGTTGAGCAGTAATTATCTGCTGGAAAAAATCGGGCAGAACAAAAGCAAAATAAAAGATAATGGAGCTTTAAGCTGAGATTTGGCTTAAAGCTCCATATTTTGCTTTTTAGGACTTTTTTCGCCCACTCAATGTACCGGTGTACACCTTCGGGGCGAAGAAAAGCTATTCTGCATCATTTTTTTACAGCATCTTTATGTTTATATTATGTGATTGTGGAAATAACAGCATTTTTGTAATAATGCAAAAGTATCTCGTCATAGGTATTTCCCTTTTTTGCCATTTCGTTTGCGCCGTATTGGCTCATACCTACGCCATGCCCATAGCCTGAAACAGTAAATATGAACTTTCCGTCCTCATATTTCACCGAAAAAGTTGCACTTTTCAGAGAGAACATACTGCGAATCTGCGTACCGCTGAAATTTTTTTCGCATAGAGAAATGCTTTTTACCGTTCCCGTGGAATTAGGCTCGCTTTTGCCTATCCAATCCTTTGCTTTTCCCTCGGGCTTTGCACCCTTTTCAGTGAGGATTTTTTTGAACTCATCTGCCGAAAGCGAAACGGTAGATGTAAAATTCGGCGACAGCTTATCATCGGGGCTTTCTACCGAAACAAGATACGGCAGAGTCTTACCCCAAACATTTTCCGCATTTTCTGTTTTACCGTTGCTTAAAGAAAAAAATGTTGCCATAATAGGCTCACCGTCAAAGCACAGTATTTTGTTTTCTACCTCAGAAACGCATTTTTCTATTTTCTCGCGGAAGTTATTGTAATTCTCTCCCCATTTTTTCTTTTGCTCTTCGCTGTTTAACAGCTTTTGACTGGTGTCGGAAATATCTGCATCGCCGAGTGAAGCGTCCTTATGCGTCCTTTTATACAGCAAAAGCGTGTGGCAGGCAATTGCCTGCGCCTTTATTGCTTCCGCTTCGGCAGAACCTCCGATTTCGGCGGCGACAGAGTTAATAAGATATTCCCGTATCGGCAATTCGGTCACTTGTCCGCTGGCAGCTGAAAGCACCTTTACATTTTCAGCGGTGTTTTCCGTTTTGTTTTTTTCTATGACTTCATAGTTTTCCTCTTCCTCCGCCGATTCTCCGGAAATATTTGCGGAAAAAGTGTCTTTGGCCTTGGGTACTGAAACCAAAGGAAAAAGAATGAGCGCCACGGCAAGAAAAAAACATATGGCAGTATAGCTTTTCAATTTTTATCACTCCCTTTTTGTTGACTTTGGTGACGGTTTGTTATACAATATAATAGATTATTTATAATTAAAAATATTTTAAAGGAGGTAGGCTGATGTCAGAGGTATTTGATATAATTTCAAAAGAGGCTCTTAATAATTTATTCGAGGAGCAGCGTAAAAATAACTATATTAATCCCGAATATTACAGAAGATTTGACGTAAAGCGGGGACTTCGTAACGCTGACTCAACAGGTGTGCTGGCAGGCCTTACAAAAATTTGTTCGGTTGAAGGATATTACATTGAAGACGGCGAGCGTGTTCCCAAGGACGGTAAGCTGACTTACAGAGGAATTAATATTGAGAATATAATTTCTAACTGTGAAAAGGAGAACCGATTTGGCTATGAGGAGGTAATTTACCTGCTCCTTTTCGGTATTCTTCCTACGGAGGCGCAGCTTGTCGGCTTTAAACAGCTTCTTGCAAATCTTCGCGAGCTTCCTGAGGATTTTGTGGAAGATATGATTATGAAGGTGCCGTCGAAGGATATTATGAATAAGGTGGCGCGCTGTGTGCTGGCTCTTTATTCTTATGATGATGACGCTGACAGTACCGACCCTGCAAATGTGCTTCGCCAAAGTATTCAGTTAATAGCGCAGATTCCCGTTATTATGGCAGGCTCTTATCAGGTGAAGCGCAGAATTTACGATAAAAAGAGTATGTTCTTCCATCAGAATAATCCAAAGCTTGGCTTTGCGGAGTCAATTTTGCGGTCAATAAGATTTGACAAGCAGTTTACGGACGAAGAGGCAAAGCTTTTGGACATTTGCCTTATTCTTCACGCAGACCACGGCGGAGGAAATAACTCCACCTTTACGACAAGGTGTATAACCTCAAGCGGAACCGATACATATTCAGCGATTGCTGCGGGTATAGGCTCGCTTAAAGGTCCTAAGCACGGCGGGGCTAATATTCGGGTTGTAAAAATGGTTGACGATATTAAAGAAAATCTTCCCGATTACACAAATGAAGAAAAGCTTCGCGAATACCTTAAAAAGATTCTGAATAAACAGGCAGGCGACGGCTCCGGGCTTATTTACGGAATGGGTCACGCGGTTTACACACTTTCCGACCCGCGCGCTAAAATACTTAAACGCTATGCAGAAAAGTTTGCAAAGGAAAAGGGCAGAGAGGAGCATTTTGAACTGCTTTCGCTCATTGAAAAGCTGACTCCCTCACTTTTGGCAGAGCATAGAGGAAGCAACAAAAAGGTGTGCGCAAATGTTGACTTGTATTCGGGATTCCTTTATGAAATGCTGGGCATACCGCGGGATTTATTTACTCCGCTCTTTATGAGCGCCCGTGTTGCCGGGTGGTGTGCGCACAGAATTGAGGAAATAACATCCAACGGCAAAATTGTACGCCCCGCTTACAAAAATGTTAATGTTCCGAGACCCTATGTTCCGATTGCAGAACGTGAAGAGAATTTCGGAATGCCTAATGAGTACATATCCATAGAGGAAAGGTAAGGGTCAAAATGAAAATTACAGGCAAAAATGAAAAACTAAATCCGCTTTTGAGTCTTTACATTGCGGCAGGCTTGCTTATAGCCGCAATTCCCGTAAGGCTTTATCAGCTTTTAACAATTATTGAGCATGATACAGGCTTTTACAAAGCCGTTGACCGCTCGGTTTACGTTATGTATGCTTTAGCGGCATTAGCTGTAATCTGCTCCTACGCTGTTGCTACGCTTGCTAAAAATGTACCCGCGTCTAAATCTCCCTACCGTAAAAATAAATTTCTTGCGGTAACGTCAATAATTCTCGGAATTGGAGTTGTTCTTGATGTTGTTTCGGCGGCGTCAACCTTTATTATTAAAGCGAGAAGCTTTATGTCTGCGGGAATTTCTTTTTTAGGCACGGCGGACCAGGGTCAGATTCCGATTTTATTTGAAGCGGTATTGGGCGTTTTTGCCGCAATTTATCTTTTGGTATTCGGCATTTCGTATATTGACGGCAGAACGACATATTCTCAGTACAAATTTCTTGCAATAACTCCGTTCTTTTGGTCAATTTCAAGACTTGTTACAAGGCTTATAAGCAAGATAGCTTACGTTAATGTGTCTGACTTAATGCTTGAAATTTTCGGAATAGCCTTTATGATGATTTTCTTTATGTCATTTGCAAGAATTTCGTCAGGTCTTTCCAATAAAAAAGCTATGAGAAGCGTATTCGCCTCGGGAGCTGTCGCAGCATTTTTGCTCGGAACGGCAAACATTCCGAGAGTCCTGCTGTTAATCAGCGGAAACGGCGGAAAAATTACAGACGGCTACGGATTGTCGCTTTGTGATCTGGCATTTGTATTTTTTGCGGCGTCATACATTATCAACGCTTATAAATGCGCTAAGGAAAATGACGGAAAAGAGCTTACAGATGAAGAAGAAATACAGGAAACAGATATGGAAACCGACGACAATTTCCTCAGCGAATAAGGAGAAAGTATGTTCTTTTCTAATATGATGACGGCGCTTAATCAGGTCGTCATACTGTATATTATCGTAGCTCTCGGCTTTGTGTGTCACAAAACAGGTATTTATACCGAAAAAGCCTCAAGGCTCACAACCGATTTGCTTTTTTACATTGTCACGCCGGCAATGATTATCCGTTCCTTTACGGCAATACCGTTCAGCCGTGAAACGCTAACAAGCTTGGCTCTTTCGTTTTTGGCGGCAGTAATTTTTCATATTGCAGGCATTTTACTTTCAGAGCTTGTTTTTTGCAAAACGGAGCAGGAAAAGGCGTGTATTTATAAATTCGCCGCAGTTTACGGCAATGTAGGTTATATGGTTCTGCCATTGGCGGAGGGCTTGCTCGGCAATGAAGGAGTTTTTTATTGCTCGGCAATTGTCATTCCGTTTAATATACTTGCGTTTACACACGGTATACGTGTTATGACAAAGGGCGAAAAGGAAAGTAAAATTTCGCTTAAATCGCTGATAGTAAATCCTGGCTTTATAGGAATAGCAATAGGACTTCCGCTGTTCCTTTTAAAGATTAACTTACCTCAGATTTTTTATATGCCTCTTTCTTATATTGCAGATTTGCAGACTCCGCTGGCAATGCTGATGTTCGGCACTTATATTGCTTCAGCGGATATAAAAAAAGTATTTTCCGATTACAGAGTGTTTGCTTGTCTGGCAGTAAAGCTTTTTGCAATGCCGCTTTTAACGGTGCTGATATTAAAGCTTTTAGGCTTTTCGGGAATGTTGCTTGTAGCCTGCGTTCTTTCAGCCTCTGCTCCCACGGCAAACAACACGGTTTTGTTTGCTGCAAAATTTGATAAGGATACGGCTTTGGCTTCTGCGGTTACGGCGTTTATCAGTATAGTTTCAATTATTACAATGCCGCTTATGGTGGCGATTGCGCGCAGTGCTTGAGGTGAGAAAATGTCTGAAACAGAAAATAAATTTGAAGTTCTTTGCGAGTCTGTTTTAAAAACGGTAAATGAAGGCGCATTTTCTCACGGCACTCTTTTGGAATGTGAGGATGAAGAGCAGTCTTTAAGGCTTGCCCGTTTAATCGCCAATGCGCTTGTCTGCACAGGCAAAAACAAGCCCTGCGGTGAGTGCGCGGCATGCCGAAAGGCGATGGGAAACAATCATCCTGATATTTGCGAAACAGACGGCAGAACTAAGAAATCGGACGCGTTTACCGTTGACAGCGTGCGTGAAATACGAGGAAATGCATTTATTGTTCCGAATGAGGCAAATGTAAAGGTTTATATTTTGAAAAACGGTCAGAATATGAATGAGCAGGCTCAGAATGCAATTTTGAAAATTTTGGAGGAGCCGCCGTCTTATGTCTATTTTATTATTCTGACATCGCAAAAGAGCAAAATGCTTGAAACGGTGCTTTCAAGAGTGAGCGTTTATTCGCTTGCTGTGTCCAATCAAAATATTACAGACGAAGAAAAAGAGTGTGTAAGGGAATTGACCGCGGCAATTCTCAGCCCCAATGAATTAAAGCTTATGGAGCATACCTCGAAATATATTAAAAATAACCGTTTGGCAGGTAAAATTTTAGAGCTTTTCAGCACTGTATGCCGTGACGCTTTGGTGCAGAAAAGCGGATTTTCAGGTGATTTTCTTTTTCCGCAGGAGGTTTCGGCGCTTTGCGGGTCGCTTACCGCAAAATCACTTATGAGGCTTGTAGAGGTTTGCAATGATCTGGGACTGTCTGTTAAACGTAATATAAATAACAACCTGCTGACTGTGCGGATGTGCTATGAGCTTAAACGCGCAATTGGCAGATAGAATAATGTGAAAATACAATGAAAGGATTGGTACTGCGTCCAGAAGGCTGTTTTTATACGGACTTTTGTGCAAATGCTGTATCGCATGGCGATAAATATGATAGAAACCATTGGTATAAGATTTAAAAAAGGCGGCAAGGTTTATGACTTTGACGCTGACGGTAATATCTTCAGTAAGGGTGATTATGCCGTTGTTGAAACAGTACGCGGCGTTGAATGCGGAATTGTTGCCAAGGAAAACCGCAGAATATCCGAAGACAGTATTGTAAAACCGCTGAAAAAGGTTATCCGTCCGGCATCTTCCGACGATATTAAAAGATTGGAGGAGAATAAGGATAAAGAAAAGGAAGCCTTTAAAATATGCGAAGAAAAAATTGAAGAGCATGGGCTGAAAATGAATCTTGTAGATGTGGAATACACCTTTGACGGCAGTAAAATTCTTTTCTATTTTACGGCGGACGGCAGAGTGGATTTCAGAGAATTGGTAAAGGATTTGGCTTTTGTGTTCCACACACGGATTGAACTCCGTCAGATTGGCGTCCGTGACGAATCAAGAATGTTAGGCGGCTTCGGAATATGCGGCAGACCATTTTGCTGTAACACCTTTTTAAGCGATTTTCAGCCTGTTTCAATAAAAATGGCTAAGGAACAGGGGCTGTCTTTAAATCCTGTTAAAATCAGCGGAACCTGCGGAAGACTTATGTGCTGTTTGAAGTATGAGCAGGACAGCTATGAACATTTGCTTCGCCACACACCAAAGGTGGGTGCTATTGTTGAAACGCAGAAGGGCAGAGGAAGAGTTGTTGACAACAATTTGTTTTCGGGAATGCTCAAGGTTTCTCTTGACAGAAATCCGGACGCCGCGCCCATAAGCGTTCACAGGCATGACGTAAAGCTGATTAAAGACGCTCAAATCAGAATTGACAGAGAAGAGCTTGAAGCATTAAAGGGTATAGAATAACAAAAAGACAGGTGACGGGTTTGCATTCACTTGAGGCATACCGTGAAAAATGAGTTTAAAAATTAACTTTCGTAACGGACAGCCAAGTCAGCTGTCCGTTGATTTTTCACCTCAAATAAATTTACGGAAAGACAAAGAATAAAATTCCTCTTGATTTTTTCGTATTATATGTTAAAATGGGGATTGTAAACTTGTGAAAGGGAGGTACATACCAATGGCATACGTAATCAACGATGATTGCATTATGTGCGGAGCATGTGCAGAGGGCTGCCCCGTTGAAGCTATTTCAGAGGGCGACGGCAAATACGTTATCGACGCTGATACTTGCATCGATTGCGGCGCTTGTGCAGACACTTGCCCTGTTGCGGCACCTCAGGCTGAGTAATCAGGTAAAAAAATTACGCTGTCCGAAAAGGACAGCGTTTTTTTATGTCTTTTTTGTATTTTATTTAATCTAAGAGCTTTAATATTTGGTCGCTTGTGAAAATATATTTTTTATTGCAGAAATGGCACACAACTTCTGTTTTCGGGTCTTCTGCCATTTCGCGAAGTCCGTCTTTTCCTGCGGCGATAAGAGCATTGGTAACTCTTTCAAGACTGCAATCGCATCTGTATTCAACATTTGAACGGTCAAGAAGCTCCATATTAAATTCAGGTAAAACCTTTTTACAGATTTCCTCGGGCGTAAGACCGTCAGAGAGCATTGCGGTTACGGATTTAATACCTTTAAGTCCGTTTTCGACTTTGGTTATTGTTTCGTCATCCGCAGTGGGCAAAAGCTGAATTAAAAATCCGCCTGCAAGTAAAACCTGCTCATCATCGGGGTTTACAAGCACGCCCAGTCCGCAAACAGTGGGCGTTTGCTCGCTTACAAAGTAGTATGCGGTAATATCCTCTGCAACCTCGCCTGAAACAAGGGGAATCTGCGCCATATAAGGCTCTTTAAGTCCTAAATCTTTTATGACGGTTAAATTGCCGTCTTTGCCTATTGCGCCCGAAACATCAAGCTTGCCGACGCTGTTAAGAGGGAGTTTTACGTGTGCGTCGCCGACATATCCCTTTACATAGCCGTCAGAGTTTGCAACCGCAACAATGGGCGAGGCAGGACCGCTGCCGCTCATTTTAAGAGTAAGAGTATCGTCCTTTCCCTTTAACAGAATACCCATCATTGAAGCTCCCGTAATAAGTCTGCCAAGCGCCGCAGAGCAAACCTTTGACAGAGAATGTATTTGCTGAGCCTCCCGTACCATTTCGGTTGAGTTTACGCAAAGCACGTAAAGCGTGCCATCATCTGAAATCATTCTTACAAGTTCGTTCATTTTATTTCACCTTCGAAAATTAAATTTGTTTTTTGCGCTAAAATTAAAAGCCGTTCCGTTTTTTCGTTCGGAGTACCGCCTTCGTAACCGTCAAACTGTTTAAGTACAGTAAATCCGTTTTGTTCTAAAATTGAAATAATATCTTTTGTTTTATACTCATATTCGGAAAAGCTCTCGCTTTCTCTGAAATATTTTTCGCCGTCATTGATGAAAAAATCAAGGTCAATGTCAGTTTTGTGAGAATTTTTATCGTACGAATTCTGCCAAACGCAGTATACATCGTCGGTATCGTAAACAAAGGTATTGTTTGCCAAAATTTCAGAGTGCTTGTACGGCGTGTTCATATCCAGCAGAAATAATCCGCCCATTTCAAGAAAAAGCGAAACACGTCTGAAAAATTCGCATATTTTGCCGATGCTTTCAATATGGTTTACAATATCAAGAACACAGACTGCCGAGGCGGCAGTGCCGAACAGGTCAAGCTCCGTTAAATCCTGACAAAGAAATAAAACGTCTGAATTTAATTCATATTTCTTTTCAAAGGCTTCCGAAAGCATATCCTCGCTTTTGTCAATGCCGATTACTTCATAGCCTTTTTCTTCAAGCAGAAACGAGAGCGTGCCTGTGCCGCAGCCCAAATCAAGAAGCGAGCCTTGTTTTTTTATCTCTTCGCCGAAAAGGACGTCAATTCTGTCTGCAATTTTTTCGTAGTCAACATTTTGCGTAAGAACGTCGTAAACACTCGCAAAAATTCCGTAGCTCATTTCGTTTCGCTCCTGTCTTTTTATTGTTAAAATATTTTATCACAAGGCACGGTTTCTGTAAATATAGTATTTGACTAAAAAGCGTATTCGGTATATAATTAAATTTACATTTTGTAAGGAGGTGCTTTTGTGACATTTGAACTTTTTGGGGATGTGTGTCTTGATTCTCTTTTAGACAGCGTTAAGCTTTTGCCGTTCCTTTTTCTTGCGTTTTTGTTTATGGAAGCGCTCGAACACCGCGCAGGCGAAAAAATCAATAAAGCATTGGCGTCTTCGGGCAAAGCGGGTCCTGTCATAGGAGCGCTTTTGGGTTGCGTTCCACAGTGCGGTTTTTCCGTATTCAGCGCAAACCTTTATTCAGGCGGAGTTATCGGCGCAGGTACGCTTCTTGCCGTTTTTTTAAGCACATCTGACGAAGCGATTATAATTATGCTTTCCAATCCAGACAAAAAGACGGAGATTTTAAAGCTGATTGCGGTAAAAGTGGTTGTCGCCGTGATTTTCGGCTACATAATAACACTTCTCGAAAAAATCAAGCCTGCACCGAAAAAGCATGTCGAGGACTTGTGCAAGGAATGCGGCTGTGATGAGGAGGACGGAATTTTAAAGCCGGCTCTTCACCACACATTAAAAATTCTTGCTTTTTTAACGGTAATTATTTTCCTTATAAATCTTTGCGTAGAATTGCTCGGGACTGAACGCTTGTCATCAATTCTTTTAAGCAATTCCATTTTTCAGCCGATGTTAGCGGCGCTGATAGGACTAATTCCAAGCTGTGCCTCGTCAATAATTCTGACACAGCTTTATTTAGAGGGTGCAATAACCTTTGCCTCGGTAATTGCAGGTCTTTGCACGGGAGCGGGCGCAGGGCTTATAGTCCTTTTCCGTGAAAACAGAAACCTTAAAGAGAATTTGTTTATAACCTTTGTGCTTTATGTAACGGCGGTAATTTCGGGAATGGCAATTCAGCTTTTGAATATATAAAATTGTAGGGACAGCTGACCCGGCTGACCGAAATAAAATATGCTAATTAAAAACATTTCTCGTCGTGGTACGCCGAGTCGGCGTACCCTACAAAAACAATTCAATATTATAAAACCAACAGGGCGGTTCAAACGAACCGCCCTGAATTTGTATAATAATTTTATTGCAATTTTTATTATTCAATAATCTGCTTGCAAAGGGCTTTTAGGGAGTCCTCACGAAGCTTTTTGGTGCATTTCGTATCGCTTATTACCCAGTCCCATTCGAGTCTGAACCAGTCAATCGGCTGCGGCTTTTTGCCGTCTGCCTCGTCCCTTACAAAGTCAATAAATTTCGCCCAGCGCGCCTTGTAAAATCCGCCGACTAAGTCGCCCCACTGGCGATTGGAGTAATCGTGAAGTCCGCCCTCGTTTGCGGCAGGACGTGAATACCACGTGGTAATGAGTGCCTTGGCGTTGATAAGGTAAAGCTCTTTTGTGAAATCGTCAAGCTTATTGGCGTATTCGCCTACCTTGCCCAAATATTCGCCGAGGGTGAAATCCTTGTGATTTAAAAGCACCTTATCAAGCATATCCGCAAGCGACATTAGCTTTTCACCGTTTTCAAGAAATGCAAAATAATCCTTTTTCTTGTATTCCTGTTCCATTTTAAGAACAACGCTGTAAATCTGATTTGAAAGAACCTGTCTTAAAATATTTACTGCATCGTAAACGTAGCATTCATTGTCCTTGAATTTGTCATAGTCAGCAAGGAAAAGCTTCGCCGCTTCTTCAAATTCCTTTACATTGTAGCCGAATTTTGTATTGCCCCAGCTTGACACCTTGTCATATCTGCCCTCGGGTCTGCCGCAGAGAAGATTCTCCGGAGCGCCCTCGCCGAGATTATAATATTTATCGGAGAGCGCGGTTCTGAGCTGAATTTCAAGGGATCTTTCAATGTTTTCGTTTTTAGCGCCGTAGCGTCTTTGGGCAAAAGCATTTATCCATTCTTTTATATCTTTAATGTCCTCCCAAACCGTTGAGAAGAAAAGGTCAATGACAATCGGGTCTGACGTATTGCTTTCGGCAGTCAGTGCAATTCCTTTGAAATTTGTATTTTTCGAGGATTCGCGGATTTTGTCTGACAGAATATCAATATTACCGTGAATACCCATTCGTCCGCCGAAGGAATTGAGCATTCCGTAAAGGTAGTTGAATTTTGCAAGAGGAGCGTTTCTGCCCTCGCTTTTCGGTCTGCTTTCTGCAAAAAGGTCAAGCATTAAAATATGCTCGTCACGGAAAGGCTTGGAATATTTAATGAAGGATTTCGTCGGATTTTCTCCCCAGCCCTGCATAATGAGAACAGCGTCGTTTTTGAATTGAGTAAGCGCTCCCACAAAGTTGGCGTAAGCGTCTTTTTTATTGGAGCCTTTAAGCGTTCCGCCCTCGTGACAAATGTCGCCTGCAAAATATTTTGTAATATCGCCGAATACCTCTTTCTGAGCCTCGTAAAAGAGAGCGGCATATTTAACATAGCTTACGGACGAAGGGTCAATCATCAAAGGTCTCGGAAGACCGTTCCAAAGTCCCTGCTCAATTGTGGGAATATCGCCTACCTTTTTTGTTATATCGGACGGTACCATTCCGTTGTAGGCTTCAAGCACAACGTCCATACCGAGTACTTGCATTCTGCGGTGGTTTTTGCGAGCCAATTCACAGGCTTCAAAAAAGAAATTATCGTGAAGAGGACCGCCTACACCCGAGATATTAGCCATATAGCACCATGCGAAATATGCAGGTCCCGTAAGAAAATTCTTGATTTCACGCAGGCGGTAACCGAGCTTAGTTAAAAATCTTCTGTAGACCTCTTCCATACCCGTAATGTCAAGAACCATATTAACGCCGTTCATTGCAAGGAAGTCAAGCTCCTTTTGCCAATCCTCTTCATTCCAGAACGCCATTGAATATGAATGAGCGCAGTAGTTGTAAGCGTAGCGGTGCTTAAATGCCGTATGACGCTCAATTTTGCCTTTAACCTGCGGAAGAGTCTGAGGCAGCTTAATCCGTTTTCCGTATCTTGACACGTGACAGCCGCAAACATCTTTGAGGTAGCAGTTGAAAGCAGAGGCAAGCCCTACGCCTGAATTGGAAATAAGACGGACAGTGCCGCGAAGCGACTCGACAATGTAATAATCGTCTTTAAGCCGTCTGTCAAGGCGAAGCTCGAAGCCGTCAACGCGGGTTTCGCCTATTGTTCGGGAAATAATACCCTTAACGTCATCAATAATATCTTCATCAGTTACGGGTTTGTCATAAATACTGCCCTCAAACACTTCAGGCTCTTGAAATTTGGCCTTTTTCTGAGGAAATGTACAGCTTTCTCCCAAAACCTCAATGTTGTTAACGGTTACATTTTTACCGCTCGAATATTTAATAAAAATTCTGATATATCTTGCAATTCTTCCGCCCTCGCCGAAAGAATAAAAATTCACGCCGTCAAGGCTTGCAAAGACCTCAAAAATATTTTCTTCACCGTCGGGAAAAACGGGTATAACATCGCGAACGCTTTTCGGCGCATTGAAAGAAATGTCAATAAATGCGGGGTAGGTAATCGCAGTAAACATAGGGTTTTCGCTTTTATTTGCATTACCGCTTGCATTAAGAATTTCATAATTTAACAGTTCCATAATAAGTCAACACCAGCTTAAAAATCAAATTGCGAGAAAAATATATCATAATTTTTCACAAAAGTCTATGCAAGAATTTATATTTTTTCAAATTTTCAAACAAAATATAATATTTGGTATTAAAGTGTAAAAAATCTATTGAAATCATTAGAAAATTTTGCTATAATTCAAAAGGTTAACTATGTCAGTTAATTTTTGGCATAACCAAAAAACTGCAAAAAAATTTTGGAGGTATAAAAAATGGCAAACAAATGGGTTTATATGTTCAGCGAAGGCGACATGACCATGCGTAACCTTCTCGGCGGTAAGGGTGCTAACCTTGCTGAGATGACTGCTATCGGTCTTCCCGTTCCGCAGGGCTTCACAATCACAACAGAAGCTTGCACACAGTACTATGAAGACGGCAGACAGATTAATGAAGAAATCATGGCTCAGGCTATGGAAGGCGTTAAAAAGATGGAAGAGATCAACGGCAAAAAGTTCGGCGATCTTAAAAATCCTCTTCTCGTTTCAGTTCGTTCAGGCGCACGTGCTTCAATGCCCGGTATGATGGACACAATCCTTAACCTCGGTCTTAACGATGAGGTTGTTGCCGCTATGATTGCAGGCAATTCAGATCCTAAGTTTGAGAGATTCGTTTATGACTCTTACAGACGTTTCATTCAGATGTTCTCTGACGTTGTTATGGAAGTTGGTAAGAAGTATTTTGAACAGCTTATCGACGCTATGAAAGAAAAGAAGGGCGTTAAGTTTGACGTTGAGCTTACAGCTGCTGACCTTAAGGAGCTTGCAGAGCAGTTCAAGGCAGAGTACAAAAAGCAGCTCGGCGAAGACTTCCCGTCTGACCCCGTTCAGCAGTTAAAGCTTGCTATTGAGGCTGTTTTCCGTTCATGGGATAACCCCCGTGCAAACGTTTACCGCCGCGACAACGACATTCCTTATTCATGGGGTACTGCTGTTAACGTAATGCCTATGGTATTCGGTAACCTTAATGACGAGTCAGGTACAGGCGTTGCCTTCACACGTGACCCTGCTACAGGCGAAAATAAGCTTATGGGTGAGTTCCTTATCAATGCACAGGGCGAGGACGTTGTTGCAGGTGTTCGTACACCGATGCCCATAGCTCAGATGGAGAAAGAATTCCCCGAAGCATACGCTGAATTTATTAAAGTATGCGACATTCTTGAAAATCACTACCACGATATGCAGGATATGGAGTTCACTGTTGAAAACAAGAAACTCTATATGCTCCAGTGCCGTAACGGTAAGAGAACAGCACAGGCTGCTCTTAAAATAGCTTGCGACCTTGTTGACGAGGGTCACAAGACAGAGGCTGAGGCAGTTGCTATGATTGACCCCAGAAACCTCGACACACTTCTTCACCCGCAGTTCGATGCAAAAGCTCTTAAGGCTGCAACTCCTATGGGCAAGGGCCTCGGCGCATCTCCCGGTGCTGCTTGCGGTAAAATCGTATTTACTGCTGACGATGCAGAAAGCTGGAATGCTAAGGGCGAAAAGGTAGTTCTTGTTCGTCTTGAAACATCACCTGAAGACATTACAGGTATGAAGGCTGCTCAGGGTATCCTTACAGTTCGCGGCGGTATGACTTCACACGCAGCAGTTGTTGCACGTGGTATGGGTACTTGCTGTGTATCAGGCTGCGGCGAAATCATTATGGATGAAGAAAATAAGAAATTCACTCTCGCAGGCAAAGAGTTCCACGAGGGCGACTATATTTCAATCGACGGTTCAACAGGTAACATTTATGACGGTATTATCCCGACTGTTGACGCTCAGATTGCAGGCGAATTCGGCAGAATTATGGCTTGGGCTGACAAGTACAGAAAACTCAAGGTTCGTACAAATGCTGATACTCCTGCTGACGCTAAGAAGGCAAGAGAATTGGGCGCTGAGGGTATCGGTCTTTGCCGTACAGAGCATATGTTCTTCGAGGCAGACAGAATCGCAGCATTCCGTGAAATGATTTGCTCAGACACTGTTGAAGAGAGAGAAGCAGCTCTTGAGAAGATTCTTCCTTATCAGCAGTCAGACTTTGAGAAGCTTTATGAAGCTCTTGAAGGCTGCCCCGTTACAATCCGTTTCCTTGACCCGCCTCTTCACGAGTTCGTTCCGACAGAAGAAGCTGACATTCAGAAGCTTGCTGACGCACAGGGCAAGAGCGTTGAAACAATCAAGGCAATCATCGATTCTCTTCATGAGTTCAACCCCATGATGGGTCACCGCGGACTTCGTCTTGCAGTAACATATCCTGAAATCGCAAAGATGCAGACTAAGGCTGTTATCCGTGCGGCTATCAATGTTCAGAAGGCACACGCAGACTGGACAGTTGCTCCTGAGATTATGATTCCGCTTTCATGCGATACAAAAGAGCTTAAGTTCGTTAAGGATATCGTTGTTGCTACTGCTGACGCTGAAATCGCAGCAGCAGGCGTTGATATGAAGTATGAAGTTGGTACAATGATTGAGATTCCGCGTGCTGCTCTTACAGCAGGTGAAATTGCAACACAGGCTGAGTTCTTCTGCTTCGGTACTAACGACCTTACTCAGATGACATTCGGCTTCAGCCGTGATGACGCAGGTAAGTTCCTTAACGCTTACTATGACAACAAGATTTTCGAGAACGATCCGTTTGCAAAGCTTGACCAGACAGGCGTTGGCCAGCTTATGGAAATGGCAGTTAAAAACGGTAAGGCAACACGTCCGTCACTCCACTGCGGTATCTGCGGCGAGCACGGTGGCGATCCCTCATCTGTTGAGTTCTGCCACAAAATCGGTCTTGACTATGTTTCCTGCTCACCGTTCCGTGTTCCGATTGCACGTCTTGCAGCAGCACAGGCAGCAATCGCTGAGATGAAATAAGTTGAAGACCCAGTAATATCAAGGGTTTTGCGACTTCTCCTACATCAGTTGTAGCTGTATAACAGCTATTAAATGTGCAATCAGCTCCCCGTATTCGAAAGAATATGGGGAGTTTTTGTGTTAAAAAATGCGAGGTGAAAACCACCTCGCATTTTATTGTTATATTCTATCTCCATACGGCAAAGATTTTATATAATTTTCCATAAAGTCCCAATCTGGAATATAACCTTTTTCAGAATATGTTTTTTCGCTGTCTACAACAGGTAATCCGTTACAGTCTTTAAGTATTGGGAGTTTAAAATTTGATTTTGCAAATTTTTTAACATCATGTGGCTTTCTTCCATAACTCCAACGATATTTATCTTGCATGATTACAGTGCATAGGAATAAGGCTAAATGAGAATTAAGCGTATGTTTCTTAAGATAAAATGCAGTTATATCATGACTGCAAGTGAATTCATCGGCCTGATAAAAAGCATTACAAACAGATCCGTTAACAGTAACTGCTATGCAATTTCCTTCATAAATTTTATTATCTAATGTGTTATCAGGGTCGCCAGTTTTATTCCAGTTTTTGATATCCTCAAGACTATAAAATTCTGTAACGCCATTATTGTTTTCTGTAGAACCTAAAAATACAACTTTTCCCTCTTGCGAATGTTCAGGCTTTTTGTTATAAAAACCACCTTTTAAAACAAAAATATCTGCGAATGTGAATTCTTCCCATGAATCAATGTCCAATTGTGTGTTGGTTGATTTGTGATTTTTGGTTTTGAGTGGTTTGAAATGTAATGTTTTGATATATTCCTGCATATAATTCCAGTCAGGAACATAGCCCTCTTTTGAAAATTTATGAGTATTATCAATTACAGCAGTGTTATCCTTATTATACTTAATTGGAAGAAGAAGCTCTATATAAGGAAGAGTTTTATTGGCTTGACGACCATAACTGTATTTGTATTTATTTTGCTCGATTACGGTAATTAAAAACAATTTTGTTTCATTTGATATTTTTTCTTTGCACTCAAGCGTGTATAAATCTCTTCCGCTATAAAAGGGTTCGTTTTGCAAAAAAGTAGATAATACACTTCCACCGCCCGCAATAGAAATAAGACCTTCTTTTTGTGGCACTATATCTTCTATTATAACGACTCTTGCTGATACGCCGTTGTTATCACCAGTTCTTGAGACAAAATTAATATTAGAAGACGATTTTGTTGTTGCTTCTTCACAGGCGTTTAGTTCTAAGTTTACACCATAGTTAACAAAAAATAAATCGCCTAATAAAAATGGTTTCCATTTGGTAACATCAAGCTTCATATATTTCACCTTCTTTTATTAAATGAGCCAAATAATTGTTTAAGGTTTGTTGGAAATCTTTTTCGGACAGCTTTCTGTAATCGGTTTTCATATATGCCTCGCACAACCATTCGGAATCACCGTCAACAATAGCAATAGAAGATTTTCCGTCTTCAATCCTTTTAAATGAATATAAATCGAGCCATTCTTCCTCTATTTTTTTCCAAATAGAATCGCCGTTTGAATCAAATTGTTCTATGCGACCAAGGTTTTTCTTTTTCTTAAATCCATCATCCTTACAATATCCAAAAAAAGTCGGGTGGGCCTTTCCGTCAGATTTGATATGAGGTTGTCCTAATGTGAAAAGCATACAACAAGCACATGCTGATGCACCAGGATAAAATATTTCGTTAGGTAGTGTAAATACAGCTTCAAGAGTGTTGTGTTTAAGCATATCAGACTTTTCTTCTTTAAGAATTTTTCCATTTCCGATAGCCGCCGCAACGGGAAGAAGAACGGCAAGTTTAACAGTCTTTCGTGGTTTGTTGTTTCGTTCTAGTTCTTCATTCATTTCATTTATAACATCAGAAATAAAATGAATGAAAACAAAACCTTTTGTGGGGTCTGTTTTTTTATCTTCAGCCTTTTTCCAGTTTTTCTTATACTCTTTAGGTATACCAATAGGTTTAGCATTGTAAGGTGGGTTCATTAAAATTATATCTGGGTCAGCCTCTTTAATAAAAGATTTACATTTGAAACAACTTTCAAATTTAATGTTGCTGTTTCCATCACCATGAATAAGCATATTTGTTGTTGATAGACCGTAAGCTCTTTCTTCGTTTTCTATTCCAAAAATATGCTTTTTCTTTACGATTTCCATCAATTCTTTTGCTTCTTCTTCGGTTTTACCACGGCGACAATCTGCAAGTTCTTTCACCATAGCTTGTACCAAAAAAGACCCACTACCACATGTTGCATCAAGAACTTTTTTACTTCGGTCAACATCTGTTAATCTGCACATAAATTCAGTAATATGGTCAGGAGTAAAAGCCTGATTTTTGTCAGCTTTGCCTGTATATTTGTTAAATGCAATAAAAAATAGGTTTAATATGTCCTGACCTTCAGAACTATCTGCATCAATGTATTTATAGATGTCAGTAATAATTGTTTCTAATATTTTTATCCAGTGCTCTAATTTGAGTTTTTTTACTTTTTGGTCGTTAAGAACATTTTTTTGAAGTAGTTCGATTTTTTTCTGTTTATTGTCAGAATCATCTAGCAAATCGTCCAATGTGCTTTTTATTGCCGCTCTAATAGTTTCTGCAGACATCATTTTCCAAGTGTCTTTAAGGCTTTTTACTAAACCATCATCAATATTATTAGCACCTGTTTTGCTTATTATATCTTTTATGTATAGAAGAGTTGTTCCTACGAATTGACTACGCAAATCTTCTTTAATATCCATTTTGTGGAGTAGCTCATTTAAATCGTAAGTATTTTTCAATACTTTTTCCCTGTCGTTCTGTTTGTTTGTGTCAAACAATCTAACATAATGTTCCATTCTATCAAGAACAGTTTCATTGGTTAAAATATGTTCATCATCTACAGTAGATTTCCAAACCTTGATTTCATCATTATTTGTATTAGCAAGAATAGCAATAATTTTCTTTCCGTTATGTAATGCTAATTCCTCTTCAACATATTTAGCAAGCTGTGATTCATCATTTTTTACAAATGATTGTTTTGTTTCTATAAGAACAACTATATCGTTAAGCTCAAACCGATGTCAAGTTTAAAATGTGAAAAATTGTGACCGAGAGCTTTTTCAAGATTAGCTTTAGAACCTGCTTCTTGAACATAACTATATTCTCCACCTTCAATGTTGGAAGTGTGATATTCTTTTCCAATACGAAGAATCATTTCTGTACGAGTCATATTTTTTTCTCCTTTAATTCTTTTTCAAGAAGTTCTGTTAAAAGTTGATTTACACTATATCCACGTTGGTTCTTTTTTTCTTTTTGAACTCTGTCCATCATTTTTTCATATAATTCAGGTTCCAATCGTAAGGGGATACCTATTTTTTCTGATGTTGGAGTTTTGGATTTGTTCATTTACAACCCTCCAAAAATGATATCATAGTATCTTGATATTATGATATCCAAAAATAGTAAAAAAGTCAATAAAAACTCCTACATTTATGCGTTGCAGCTCAGGCAGCAATCGCTGAGATGTAATCATATTTGTATGTTGATTCGGTGCAAAACCCGATAGCAAAACCACAATAGAAAAATTGACCTTGCAAGAGAAATCTTGCAGGGTCTTTTTGCTTTTATTGCGTAAAAAATGTGTATATGATTGAAAAGTATTACAATATATGTTATCATATTTACAATTTACAGAACTTAAAACTCAGGAACAGAGTAACATATTTTTTCACAGCAGGAGATGTTGTTATGGCAAAAAAATGGTTTAAAGAGCATTTTATGTTGATTTGTACTTTCCTTGGAATTTTAGTTATAATCCCCCTGACTATTTTTACTTTTATAAGTGTAGACAGGCAGGTAACTAAAGAGAACGAGCAGATGTTACACGATGTAAGCAGTATGTATATATCTAACGTCGGAAATCAGACTGTTTCGCATGAAAAGACATATTTTGAAAACCGTTTTGCGCTTATTGACCAGGTTTTGAACAGCGCAATTTCTTTAAATGATAAGGAAAAGGCGGTAGCGCATATAAATACAGAAATGTCTGAAGGAGTTAATTACATTGCCCTGATTAACAGCGACGGCTCTTTGGAAACCATTTGCGGAGACGCTACGTTTCATATTTATGATACGGAAAGCTATAACGAGGTTATAAATAAAGAAAAAAACAGAGTATTGCTTATTGAAAACAGCAAGAATAAAAAGGCTATCGGTATGGTTGCCAACAGTGCATTTGCTTTGGACGGTAAAAATTACAGAGGTATTTTGTGCGGATTTCCGACAGATACAATGAACTCTGTTTTCAATTTGGCTTACGGTCAGGATAATTTAACATATTCTTTTATAATCCGTAAAAAAGACTCTGCCTTTGTTGTGCGCAATGAGGGTTCTTTCCGCGCTACATATTTTGACCGCGTACGTTCAATGTATCAGGATTTCGACGGTAAGACAGCGGACGATTATATTGAAGGCTTTAAAAATGCGATGAATAAAGGCGAGATTTATACAGATTCTTTTATGATGGAAGACGGAATCAGAATGTTTTATGCAATTCCGCTTCATTATTCTGATTGGTATTTAATTACCTTTATTCGATATGATGAAATAAATCAGGTTTTTTCGGACAGAAGAGATAACAGCGACAATATTTTTATAAAAAATACAGGAGTTCTTGTTGCGGTAATTTTATCATTTTTTATTTGTTTTGTTATTCTTTCATATAAGCAAATTCAAAAAATGAAGAAGAGTGAGCAAAAGGCGATTAAGGCGAGTAAGGCAAAAACGGATTTTCTTGCTAATATGAGTCATGATATACGCACGCCCATGAATGCTATTGTCGGAATGACAGAATTGGCGCGTTCGCATATTGAGGACAAAGAGCGGATTGAGGACTGTCTTAATAAAATATCTCTGTCGAGCCGCCACTTAATTTTACTTATAAATGATGTTTTGGATATGTCAAAAATTGAAAACGGTAAAATGACGCTTTCTCTTACTCAGACAACCTTGCGGGAAAGTATAGAAAATATCGTAATGATTATGAAGCCGCAGGTTAAAAACAAGCAGCATAAGTTTGACATTTATGTTAAAAATATTATTTCCGAGTACATTAACTGTGACAATCTCAGGCTTAATCAAATCCTTATAAATTTAGTTTCAAACGCGGTAAAATATACTCCCGATAACGGAGAGATTTCACTTACCGTAAATCAGGAAAAATCGCCTAAGGGCGAAAGCTTTGTCCGCACTCATTTCATAGTAAAAGATAACGGTATAGGAATGAGTGAGGAATTTGTAAAGGTTGTTTTTGACAGCTTTGAGCGCGAGGACCGTAAACGCACAACCAAAGAGGAAGGAACTGGTCTTGGCCTTGCTATTACAAAATATTTAGTTGACGCTATGGGCGGTACTATTGAGGTAAAAAGCAAGCTTAATGAAGGCAGTGAATTTCATTTTACGGTTGACTTTGAAAAAAACTCGCCGGCTGACAGAGAAATGCATTTGGACAATCTTAACGTCTTAATAATAGATGACGATGAGGATCAGTGTATTGCGGCAATTGAGATGCTTAAAGAATTGGGCGCGTCAGCGGAATACTTTGTTGACGGTGAAAGCGCAATCGAAAAGATTAAAAATAATCCGAGAGAGTATGAATTTATACTTATAGACTGGCAGATGCCGAGAATTGACGGTATTGAAACATCAAAGAAAATCAGAGAATACACAGGCAATGACACGCCTATTATTCTGGTTTCGGCTTATGATTGCTCTGAATTTGAATCCGGAATGAGAGAGGCGGGGATTAACGGATTTTTGTCAAAGCCGTTGTTTAAATCCACGCTTTACTACGGAATAACGTCGCATCTTGATAAACCGCACGGAGAGGAAGCTTCTGACGGCGCAAAAGGCGGTTATTTGCTTAATCAAAAGGTTCTTTTGGCAGAAGACAATGAGCTGAACGGCGAAATTGCAGTTGAAATGCTCACAGCGGCAGGACTTGACGTGACTTGGGTAAAGAACGGTCAGGAGTGTGTGGAAAAATTCCTTAAATCCGAAATCGGAGAATACAAAGCGATTGTAATGGATATTCGTATGCCTGTAATGAACGGCTATGAAGCGGCAACTGCAATCCGCGCGCTGAGCAGACCCGACGCCGATATCCCGATAATTGCAGCAACAGCAGACGCCTTTGCCGATGACGTTGCAAAAGCTAAGGCATGCGGAATGAATGCGCATATTGCAAAGCCGATTGATATTGATATGCTTCTTTCTATGCTGTCAAAGTACTGCTAACCGATTTTTAGGATAAACAGTTATAAAAGCAAAGAGCGGCTTAGAGCTTGAAGCCGCTCTTTGCTTTTTGCATATTTATATAGAAAAAAGGAGTTTTTAACAGGTTATTTATTATTTTTGCTTTTGCTTAGAATAACCTCATTCACTGCTTTGTGCAGGCAGAAGGGATTAGTGTACGGCGCGTCGCAAAAGGCTCTGAAAAGCATTACTCCGCCAATTCCGATGTCAAAGGAAAGCGCGGTTTTGTCTCTTACCTGAGCATAGCTGTTAAGATAAGCCTTTGACGTTTTCGTTTTTCCTGTTTTTAAATCTTTATACTCAAACTGTATAGTATTATTCCACATTCCGTTGTCTTTGCAGTCATCTCTGACTGAGGGCCAAGCGTATTCCGAGCGGTCAACAGTTCGTCCGTAGGTGGGTATTCCGAGCAATATCTGTTCCTTTTTAAAGCCCGCATTCAAAACCTTGCAAATAGCGTTATAGCCGCAGATAAAGCTGTTTGAGTGGTCCCCCGCCATGTCAAATAAATCATAAGCCATTAAATTTACGTGTTCAATTGAATTAACTGTGTGACTGTCGAACATTATTCCCCACGGCGGAAGAGCAACAGAAACCTTAGTGAATTTTGATGTTCTTTCAACAATAAGCGAATATGCCTTCCACTGAGAAAGAGTACGGGGAAATTCCCAGTCGTAGTCTATGCCGTATAAGCTGTATTTTTCGGTAAAGCTTTTTATGCTGTGTGAAATTTTGACGATATTTTCATTAACAAAGTTCTTTGTAAGATTATGGTCACGCTGACCGTCTTTGTTCTTTCGGTCAAAGAAAAGACAGCACCAAATTTTTACTTTTCTTTCACCGATTATTTCGCGCAGTGTTTCAAGCTGACTGGCAAAAAGCTCTTCTGAATGGTTAAAGGCTATTTCTGCATTTTCGTCAATAAACGCTTCCTCAAACAGTATAACGTCCGTAACGGTGTCATAATAGCCCGAAAAACCTTCATCGTTTATCAGTTCATTAAAGTTTTGCTGGTCTAATCTTAAATACTGTGAAACCTTAAAGTCGTCTTTTCCTTGTTCGCTTTTGTAAATGTATAACCCCCGAAGAGCTACATCGTTTTTACAGTCAATAATTTCCAATCTCAGCTTTTTAGCTGTAATTTTGCCGAGATAACAGGTGTGAAAGCATAATATTCTGTCTTGACGGTAAACTGTTTTCCATTCTCCGTCAAGATAAGCGGATAGTTTAAATGAAGCACAGTTATCTCCGCTTTCCCAAAGAGACACCGTGTCAAAGGAGGCGGACTTGCCGAAATCCAACTCCAAAAACTGACCTTTTGAAAGCTTTACTGTTCCGGAAAATTTAAAACTGCTGAGTGTTGAATCAAAACTGCTATTACCCGTTTTGTACGGAATACAGGAATTTGTTTTATTAAGCATTTGCCGAAAGTCCGAAAATGCAATATAATCCGCACCGACGGGAACAGCGGTTAAAAAAGTCTTACAAGGGCTTTTAAATATTTTTCTCATCACTTTCTCCTGAAATCGAATAGCAGACAGCGTAGCCGTTAAATGCAGCGGCATACAGCCTTTCTCCGTCTGACACGGGTGAGCCGAGAACAGCCGAGCCTGCAAAATATTTGTTGATTATTTCTCCGGATTTAATATCAATTAAATAAATGTATCCGTCGTTTGCGCCGAATATCAGTGAGTCTCCGCTGAGAACAGGTGACGCTTCAACAGTTTTTTCGCCCTTGCTTACATAAGGCGCAGTAAAGAGTATGTTTTCCTCTGTTTTGAAATTCCAAATTATTTTTTTGCTGTTAATGTCAAATGCGACAATTCCCTCGTTAGCAGTGGGAATATAAGCTATGCCGTCACGGAAAGCAGGGCGTCCGCTTGAAGAAAATTTATATTCGTCATATGTGGATTTGCTTAATATTTTTCCGTTTCCCGAATCGATAAGCATAATTGCGTTATCGTCGGCAACAAGCAACTGATTTTCATTGATAACAAGCGGGGTAGAGCTTCTGAAGCGAAGATTTTCGTCATTGTTGCTCCAAAGCTCTTTACCGTTTTCGGTATTAAGTGCAGTAAGTGAATCCCAGTGCGAGCTTACAAGCAATTTTCCGTTTGTTACAACAAATTCAGCAGGAGAGTTCTCTCCCTTATCTCTTTCGGTTACCCACTTTTGTTCGCCGTTCTGAAGATTTAATGCGGTAATTACTCTTGACGTTCCCGCAAAAACCGTATCATTGTCTATGCAAATACCGCTGCTTGTACCTAAGGAATTGCCCAAATTCAGCTTCTTTTCCCATAAAAGCTTTCCGCTTTGCTTTTCCAGACAGTACACATTTCCCTGCGCGTCAGCCGCAACAATTTTATTATCCTGAATTTTTACATTGTTTTTAACGGAGTTTTCGGTTTTGAAGAACCAAACGGTATCTCCGTTTTCTTTGTCAAGGCAATAAATTCCGCAGCTTCTCGGGAAATCGTCATCAGATGTGGCAGTGTAAATGTACCCTCCGTCTGAAATTGTGTCGCAAAACAGTGAGCTTCCGTCTAATTCAGTATTCCATAAAGTATTTTTCGGTTCGGATGAAGAATTAAGGTCATAATATACCGTATCGGCAGAAACAACGCCGTCAGAATTCATATTTATAATTCTTGTGCCTGCGGGCGAAGAATCAATGCCTCCGCAGTCGGGTCTTGGAGCGGATATGTTAATCACTCCGTTTGACTCATACGTGTAATTGTAGTGATAGTGACCGAAAATCCATGCGGCAAGATTATGCTTTTTCAAATCAAGAGTTTTTCTGTCAAATGAAATTACATAATCGTCTGAGATTGGCGCATCGTGATTAAAAATAACAACCTTCATATCGTCGCTGACATTTTCAAGGTCGTTTTGGAGCCATCTCCACCGGTCGTTTGCCGAGTAACATGACCGGTAGTCTGCGCCTTTTTGGAAAGGCGTAATAACATAATGAATATTCCCCACATCAAATGAATACCAAACGGGACCGTAAATACTCTCAAAAAGCTTTTCACCGTATGCTCCCTTAATATAGTCGTGATTTCCTATAACGTATTTAACGGTACAGCCCATAGTTTCGGTGTTCATATCTTTAATGTGCTGTTTTAAGCCGTTCTCATAGCAGATGTCGCCGGTATGTATTAAAAATGCGGGATTGGTTTCTTTGACAATCGATTTAATGCCGTCAAGCCACTCGCCCGTGCCTTTTTCATTTATTTCCGTATCTGAAATCTGAATAAAAGAGTGTTTGCTGTTAGCCGTAAGCTCTGATTTTTCCAGAGTAAAATCGTAGGAGTCTGTTTTTCTGTTAACGGTCTTGTAAAACTCTTCGGTTTTGTAGCCGGACGGTACGGTTATCGTAACAAAATGACTTTTCACCCAGCCCGAAAGCTTAAAATTGCCGCTTTCGTCAGTTTTAACTACATTTCTTCCGTCTGTTACCAAAACATTTGCAACAGGCTTGCCGTCAATGTCCTTTACCGTTCCCTTAAACGGACCTTTTTTTAGTGCAACGGCGGTTATTACTCCGACAGCCGCAACTGCGCAAACAACACCGATTATAATTTTTCTCTTTTTCATAATTAAAACCTCTGATTTATTATATAAATAATTTTATGATAATAACTTCGTTACTTCAATATTTTAATGAGAAATAAAGATATAAAAATCGGAAATATTCAATCGGCTTAAAATAATTTGCTATATATTTTCCATTTTTCTGACTTCAGTAGGCGTTCCGTTAAAAGTCTTTTTAAATTCCGCGGAGAAATGGTAGGGCGAACTGAAGCACAGCATAGCAGAAATTTCATTTATGGGAATAGTCGTTTGAACGAGCAGCTTATAGCCTTCTTCAAGCTTCTTATTCAATATATATCTTTTCGGAGAAATTCCCAGCTTCTGTGTAAAAATCTGATGCATACGCCGGGGGGACATTTGGAAAAAGGAAGAAATTTCGCCTATTGAAATTTTGGAATAGATTTTCTGCCTTATGTATCCGCAGATTTCATCAATTGTAGTAACGGATTTTTTCTCTTCGCTTCGTGAAAATCCTTCCTGAAGCATAACGGAATATAAATAGTGATTGAAAACCGTGTTTACATAGCCCACGTTAACATTTTCGGACTGACCTGTCTGCAAAAATTTTGAAAAAAGCTGTTCTTCACCGTCAAATACGCATTTTGAATAGACCGTTTCGGTTTCAAAAAGAGATGAAGCGTTTTTAGCGGTGAAATTTACCCACTTATACCCCCACATTTTTGTAATGCTTGTGTATTTTTTTATAGTGTGAAAGCGAAGAAAAAGACATTCGTTTTCGCGCAAGCGGAACACTTTGTCATGAAGGCTTATTTCACCCTCGCCGGCAAAGCACCGTATAAAAGAAAATGTGTTTTCGGGATAATAGCCATGCTCTTCGTCCTCAATATAATGATAATAATTTTCATCGGCAAAAATGTTGAAAGCAGTGATAACGTTAGGAAAAAAAACATTCTCCTGTTTTTGCCAGCTCAGGTAAAATGAGTCGCTTTGATACATAAAAAAACTCCTTTTTTCTGAAATATATATCAATTATACTGTTTTTTGTATTTGATTTCAATATGTTGTATTATATAATTTAATATAAGGTTTATTATAAAATTAAGCCTGAGATTAAATGTAAGGGAGAAAGAGATATGTTAAAAGAGATTTTAAAAGCAGCGGCGATAATACTTGTCGCAGCGACAGTTGTTGCTTTGGTTGCATTTTTTGCAGTAAAGCAGTATAATAAAAAACAGGCAATCCAGTGGAAAAACAACGGGTGGGATTTATCTGTTCCCACGCTTAACGAAAACGGCTGGTATATGGTCTTTGAGGACGATTTTAACGGCACAAAGCTTAATGAGGGCATAACTTTCGGCGAAAAATATACAGGTAATAAGGAAATTTGGACAACATCTCCCCATGCAATACGTTGGAAGAGCGATGATGAAAATAAGCCTGAGCAGGCATGCTGGTGGTGTCCCGAAATGCTTGAAGTCAGGGACTCAAAAGCGATAATTCATTCAAGATATGAAGAGAACCACACCTGTGACGGCGACTGCCCCGCAAAGGGACGGTTTACAAGCGGAATTGAAACCCGTCTTATTTCCGGTGACAATAACAGCAATAAAGGCACGGCAGATACTCTTCTGTTTTCACAGGCATTCGGCTATTTTGAATGCAGAGTAAAATTGCCGAAATCTCAAGGTCTTTGGTCTGCTTTTTGGCTTCAGTCCTCAAATATGAGACAGGTCGGAAATGACGGAAGAGACGGCACGGAAATAGACGTTTACGAAAGCGCATTTATAAACAGCAAGCATTCGGAAATGGGTCATGCGCTTCTTTGGGACGGCTACGGAAAAAATGCAAAGGTTCAGGGCTATATAGGCGAATTGGAACAGGATTTATATGACGGCTTTCATACCTTCGCGCTTAAATGGACTCCCGAGTATTATGTGTTTTACATTGACGGAGTTGCAACTTGGGCAAGCGATGCAGGCGATGTTTCAAGAGTTAAAGAGTTTTTGCGCCTTACCGTTGAAATAGACGCAGGCGACGGCTGGGGTCCTCACGGTAAGAAAATCGGTCAGTTCAGCCACAATAATGCAGATAATGATGATTTTGAAATAGATTACGTTAAGGTTTGGCAGAACGAAAATTACGAAAAATTCATTCAGGATGACAGCGAATTTACCGGAAGCTTCGACTTGTCATAAAGGAAAACTATATGAACAGAAAAACAGATGAAAGCCTTTTGTCGATGAATTCGGAAAACTGCGGTGCTTTGCTGAGCAATGCGGACCGCGGTCTGCGAATGGAGCATTATATTACGCTCGGAAATCCTCTTTGCTCTTATCCGCTTGACAGGAAAGACCCTTTTCAAAAGGCTCAGAGTATGATAGAGAAATATAAAGACGACTCACCTGTTTTGTGCCAGCTTTATGTATATCTGTCAAATTACTGTGATAAAGCTTTAGACGCAATTGCGTTTGAACAGCTGAAAAAGATTTTTGAGCTTTACAGAAAGAATCATATCAGACTGCTTTTAAGATTTGCTTATTCGACAGAGGCAGTGCCTGACGCACCTTACAGGACTGTCAAAAAGCATCTCAGCCAAATAGACTCTTGGTTTCGGGAGAACAGACAGCTTGTGTCTGACACCGTTTACTGTCTGCAAACAGGTATTATAGGCTTTTGGGGCGAGGGACATTCCAATAAACGTCTTAAAAATCGGCATATAAAAAAGGTAATCCGAAATGTATGTGAGATTGCGCCTGAAGGAATTTACGTACAGGTAAGAACCTATGATATGCTGAAAAAGACGCCGGCTGAATATAAACAAAAGGTCGGGCTTCACGATGATTATATTATAGGAGATATGAATCACAAGTGGTCATTTATTCCGCAGTCGGAAGCAGAGAAGCTCAAAGAAACGACAGAGCATGCGAAATTCACTGTAAATGACGGCGAAATGCCTTGGGGCAGAGCAACGCTTGACGACAAACAGGGCGCAATGTCATTAGGCAGTCTTGACGGTAAAAAAATTCTGAAGCAGCTGTCGGCTTTCAGTCTTACATCTCTTTCCCTTGAGCATAATTACATAGAGGACGGAAACAGCTACAGCCTTGAAAAATGGAAAAATGAATATTTGGATTGCGGTGAAACTGCAGCCCTTGGAATTTCCGTAAATCCGTATTTGTTTAAAAACAGTAAAAATGAGGCTGTGAAATTATCGGTTTATGACATTTTAAGGTATCATCTCGGGTACAATTTAGTCTTATCCGATTACGAATATCAAAACGATACGCTAAGCTTTACCGTCACCAATTACGGCTTTGCCGCGCCGCTTAATTTTAACTATTTTGCAGTTGCGGTTAAAAATGCCGACAGCGGACAGATTTCCGAAAAAGCAATTGAGGATTATGATAAACGTAAGCTTTTGTCTGGCAAAAGCGTGAAATATACAGTCAAGTTAAATAAAGATTTAATTCCTATAGGAGTTAAAATGGATACGTTCAAGAACGGCGGAATAAACCCGCGATTTGCAAACAGCTCTCCGTTTGTTGACGGTATTCAGTATTTTAAATAAATACAAAACTATATTTATTACGGGAGCGATGCACTTGAACGGAATAACCGATATTAAAATTATTTCATCACTTGAAAAAATATATGATGAAGACAGTTTCCCGCAGAAAAAAATAACTAATATTTCTCTTTTAAAGAATGAAAAGAAATCCTTTCAGATAGCAATAAATGCAGACTGTGAATGTGATTGCGATGTGTTCGCAGTCAGCTCGCTGAAAAATATATCGCTGTATGAGGTAAGGCATATTAAATCCGATTTACCGATGAGTAAAACGAATGCAGACAGCTATTACCGTTTTTCCGCAAGCGGTTATTATCCCGATTTACTGTTGCCGTTGAAGAACGGAAAAATAAAGCTTTCAAAGGGAATAACAGTAATTTGGGCTGAGCTTGACGGCAGCGGAAACGACACAGGCAAACACAAAATCAAAATTGAAGCAGGCGAAAAGAGCGCTGAGCTTGAAATTGAAATTATAGATGCTGAGCTTGATTTCCGCGATTTTGTCTATACCTGTTGGTTTCACACCGACTGCCTAATGTCCTATTACGGATTTGAGGCATTTTCAGACGAATATTGGCGCGTTACGGAAAATTTTCTTAAAACGGCGCGTGAATACGGTATGAACTGTGTGCTGACTCCGCTGTTTACTCCGCCTCTTGACACTGAGGTGAACGGCGAAAGACCCACTGTTCAGCTTGTTGACGTAACTGTCAGCGGCAGTGAATATTCTTTTAATTTTGATAAGCTTACCCGCTGGATTGAGATGTCGCGCAGGTGCGGAATTGAGTATTTTGAGCTTTCTCATTTTTATACTCAATGGGGGGCAAAGTCTGCGCCGAAGATAATGGCTTATGATAACGGCGAATACAAAAGAATTTTCGGGTGGGAAACAAAGGCAACTTCTACGGAATATAAAAACTTTCTGAAAGCATTTTCAGATGAGCTGAAAAAATACATCGAAGACAGCAATTTAAAAGAAAAGGTGTTTATTCACGTAAGCGATGAACCGAATTTTTCAATGCTTACGTCATATTCAAAAGCTTCAAGATATATTCATAAGCTTTTCAAAGGATATAAAATTATTGACGCGCTGTCGGATATTTGGTTTTACAGGCTGAAAATAGTTTCGAATCCCATTCCGTCAAATGACGCCGTACATAAGTTTATAGGCAAAACGGAAAATTTATGGACTTACTATTGCAGTTCACAGAAAAACCGTTTCGTTTCAAACCGCTTTTTCTGCAACAGCTCTCTGCGTAACAGGGTTTTAGGCTGTCAGATGTATAAATTTAATATAAAAGGCTTTTTGCACTGGGGCTATAATTTTTATTACACACAATATTCAAAGGCGTCAGTCAATCCGTTTGAGGTGTCCGATGCGGGCGGAGATTTTCCGTCAGGCGACAGCTATGTGGTTTATCCTGCTGAGGACGGCACGCCGTTACAGTCCATAAGACTTAAAGTGTTTTATGACGCATTGCAGGATATGGCAGCTTTTAATACGCTTGAAGCTCTGACTGACAAAAAAACGGTTCTTGATATAATCGAAGAAAACGGAAAATACGATATTTCATTTACGGATTATCCGCACAGCGAGGATTGGCTTTTAAGCACTCGTGAACAGGTTAACGAGCGCATAAAGGCAAAACTTAACTCGTAGTGGACGATGCCCGCATCGTCCGAATTTTTAGGATGCAACTTCTGCAAATTATGCAAAACAAAAAATCCGCCCGAGTGAGCGGATTTTTTTATGAGCAGAACAAATCTGTTTTTATTTTTTCAGAGCGTTTACAACCCTTACAATCGCAGGAGAGAGGATTATGTCGAAAAGAAGCTCGAAAACGAAATTAAGACCTACAAAACCGACAAACATATAAGCGGCTGTATTTGTAAATCCTGCGGCGGCTCCCCATTCGCTTATCGCATCGTAGAAAAACAGTCTGCCTCCTAAAAGGAAGATTCCCGTGTTAACAATCGGGCAGATAACGGCGGCTAAAGCAACCGCTAAATAAGTATTCTTTTTCTTGAATACCTTGAACACCAGACCGGACATAAGACCGCACAGTGTGCCTTTAAGAAGAACGGTGATAACAGTGCCGGGAACACTCAAAGCCATAAATACGGCAGTGTCAGGCTGCATAAGAACTACAACGCTGAATACAAAGCCGAGCCAAGTGCTGACATAAGGTCCTGCAATAGCCGCACCGACAATTATCGGGACAAGAACCAGTGTAACCGATGCCGTGCCAAGCTTAATGAATGAGCCGAGCGCCTGCAACACAATAACTACTGCGGTGAGAACACCTGTGATTGCGAGTTTGACCATCTGATCTTTACTCAGTATTTTTTTGTTTGCCATAATTTACTCCTTTCGCTGCTGTCCCTATGGCATAGGAAAAATCCTAAAGTACAGCGCGCTTTAAAAAATATTTAAAACAAATCTCCGCATTTGCGATACTGTGCAAAAAGCTACAGCTCACGCAGAAAATTTGCTTTATGCAAAATAATTTTATATGTTTTTTTCGTATATCCTTTTAAGTCCTTTAAGAACTAAATTTTTGTCGTGAATCATTTTGTGCTTACACACATTTGGAAGAAAGTAAGAAAGACCGCCTGTTGCAATAACGGATTCAGGCTCGCCGATTTCTTCTGCAAGTCTGTCAATAAGACCGTCAATCATTGACGCAGTGCCGAGAATTACACCGCTTTGCATACTGTCTGCGGTGTTTGTTCCGCAAACCTTTTTCGGCGCTTCGAGGCTGATTGTCTGAAGAAGGGAGCTTGTGTCCGTAAGCGCCTTCAGAGAAATTGCAACTCCCGGGGCAATAAGACATCCGCGGAAATTTTTCTTTTCGTCAATAACGCATATTTTTGTGGCGGTTCCCAAGTCCACAATGAAGGCAGGCAGTGGGTACTGCGATGCGGCTCCAACTGCACCTGCGGCTAAATCCCCGCCTAATTGCGCAGGGTTGTCAATTAAAATATTAAGACCTGTTTTAACGCCCGGCGCAAGAATCAGCACCTTACCGTCAATCAGTTTTTTTAGCGCACCTTTTACAGCATTTGTAATTTCAGGCACAACAGAGCTGATAACCGCACCCGTAATTTTTGACGGGTCGATTTTATACAGCGTGAAAATATCAGTAAACTGAATTGCGTATTGGTCTTCTGTTTTCTGCCTTTCTGTTGCAAAACGGCAGTTTAAAACAAGCTCTTCATCCGAGAAAATACCTATGGAAATATTTGTATTGCCTATATCAATTGTGAGAAGCATAAAATCACCTCGTTGAAAATGTATTATACACTTGAAAGCGCATTTTTGCAAGAGTAAACGCACTTGTTTTTGTTTTATGTAAATGTTATACTGTTTAACAAATATATATTGTGCTTAGATTGAGGTGATATGTATGATTTGTAATCTTTGCCCAAGGCAGTGCGGCGCTCAGCGAAATGAAAATGAAAGCTCGGGCTTTTGCAGAATGCCTTCTTCACCTGTGCTTGCCCGCGCCGCAAAGCACATTTGGGAAGAGCCGTGCATTGCAGGAGAGGGCGGCGCAGGAGCTGTCTTTTTTTCAGGCTGTAATCTTAAATGCTGTTTTTGCCAAAACTTTGAGATAAGCCATTTGAATAAGGGTAAAAAAATAACGGCTTCACGTCTTGCAGAAATTTTCGAGGAGCTGGAAGCCGGCGGATGTTCGTGCATTGACCTTGTAAACCCCACACATTTTTCCGACAGCATAATATCGGCTCTTAAAATTTTTAAGCCCTCTGTTCCCGTTGTATATAACAGCTCAGGCTATGACAGCGTTGAAACTCTGAAAAAATTTGACGGTCTTATTGATATTTACTTACCAGATATTAAGTATTTTGATAAAGAGGTGTCGTCAAAGTACGCCGCCTGTCCCGACTATTTCGAAAAAGCTTCAGCGGCTATTCTCGAAATGAAACGCCAAACGGGAGAGTGCGAATTTCAAAACGGACTTATGAAAAAAGGGCTTCTTGTAAGACATCTTGTTTTGCCGTCAAACGTGAACGACAGTAAAAAAATACTAATGTGGATAAAGAACAATCTGGGTGATGATACCTTCGTAAGCCTTATGAGTCAGTACACACCCTTTGCCAATGCCGCAAAGCATAAGGAAATTAACAGACGGCTTTTTACGGCGGAATATGACAAGATTGTGG
>CANARN010000006.1 GCA_947364045.1 uncultured Clostridia bacterium | reverse complement strand
GGTAAATACCTGCTACTTCAGTAAATGCATAAGATACATGAGCAGCGGCATTGTTACCGTCCATAGTCTTTGATTTTCTGACTACCATAGATTTATTTCCTCCTTGAATTGATTAGGGTGAGGGGAGTCGAACCCCATATGCCGTAAAAACAGCTCTTTGCCGTGTTTTCGTCCTTTCGCCATTGATTTGCGTCAGCAAATCTGCTGTCTCAAAAACAAAAACACATTCAAATATCAAGTTTTTACGGTGCGAAGCAGTTTAAAGCGAGAAAATTTTTGTCTGAGCAAGGCATAAAATCGACAGCATACTGACGTATGGTGAGATTTTTAACGAAGCTCAGGCGGAAATTTACCGCTTTAAACCATATTGTGTTCAACTCTCCTCACCCTACTGTTTGATAGAGATGTATTTATTCTCATACGTTTGATATTCTAACACTTTTAAATCAAATTGTAAATATTTTTTTGCGTGGAATTTTGCGGGATTTAGGAATATTTTTTAGTAAAAAGGGCAATGCTTTCCAAAAGCCGAAGTTTTTGCGGAAAAATAATACTTACTTGACTATTTTTAGATTTTGTTATAGAATATATAAAGGTATATATACCGAAAATATTTTTTTGAATTTAAAGGAGTAAATTTTGTCTATGGACGCAGACCCCGTGAGTATTATTCTAAAACTTTTAGTACTCTTTATTTTGATTCTTGTAAACGCATTTTTTGCAATGAGTGAAATTGCAATTATTTCGCTCAATGACAACAAGATTGAAAGAATGGCAGAGGAAGGCGACAAAAAAGCCAAGCAGGTTCTAAAGCTTACTAAGGATTCCAGCGGATTTTTATCAACAATCCAAATCGGCGTAACGTTGGCGGGCTTTTTGACAAGTGCCTCGGCTTCGCAGAACTTTGCCGTAATGCTGACCGATAAGCTTTCGGAAACAGCAATTGTAAATGTTATTCCCGTGGGCGTAATAAGCGCTGTATCGACTGTTCTTATTACAGTTATAACATCTTATTTTTCACTGGTACTCGGCGAGCTTACACCGAAAAAGATTGCAATGCACGCTCCTGAGAAGGTTTCGTTTACGGTTGTTCCCGTGCTGCTTTTTGTAAATAAAGTTGCAAAGCCTTTTGTTAAGCTTCTTTCTGCATCTACAAACGGTCTTATACGTCTGTTCGGCATTGACCCAAACGAAGACGAAGAGGTTGTTACCGAAGAAGAAATCAGAATGATGGTTGACGTCGGTCAGGAAAAGGGCGTTATTGAGGACGCGCAAAAGGAAATGATAAACAACATTTTCGAGTTTGACGATATGGACGTTGCGGGGGTAATGACTCACAGAACGGATATGGACTGTGTTGATGTTGACGACCAGCTTTCCGACATAATCAATATGTCAATCGAGTGCGGTCATTCACGAATTCCTGTTTATAAAGAGGATCAGGACAATATTGTCGGCGTAATTTACGTGAAGGATTTTCTTAAATATATCGGCACTTCAATTCCGAAATCAAAGTCTATAAAGGACTTTTTACGTGAAACATATTACATTCCCGAAACTAAAAAATGCTCTGAGCTTTTAAATGAAATGCTCGAAAAGCATATTCAAATGGCGGTTGTTGTTGACGAATACGGCGGAACTGCGGGTATTGTAACGCTTGAGGACATTTTGGAGTCTATTGTAGGAAATATTCAGGATGAATATGACAATGAGGATGAAGAGATTTCCAAAATTGACGACAGTACATTTACGGTTGACGGAATTACATTTATTGATGAGGTGGAAGAGCTGCTCGGAATTAAAATTCCCGACGGCGATTATGATACTCTCGGCGGATTTATTATAAGTCTTTTAGGCTATCTTCCCAAGGGCGAAAATCAGGACGTAGCGCAGTATGAAAATATTAAATTTACGGTGCTGAACGTTGAAGAGAGAAGAATCGGCAAGGTAAAGGTTGAAATTTTACCTGACAATGCTGAAAACGCAGATGCAGATGACGAATAATATTAACTATCAAAAACAGCTTGACAAAATAATTCAGGGACTGGGCGACATTGCCCCGTCCCTGCTTTTGCATACCTGCTGCGCGCCGTGCAGCAGCTACTGTATTGAATATCTTTCAAGCTATTTTAATATTACAGTGCTGTACTACAACCCGAATATTTACCCCGAAAGCGAGTACCTTCACAGAAAGGCAGAGCAAATCCGCCTTATAAGTGAAATGAAAACTAAATATCCCGTAAAATTTATTGACTGCGATTTTGAGAGCGAAAAATTCTATGAAACGGCAAAGGGACTTGAAAATTGCCGTGAGGGCGGCGAGCGGTGCTTTAAATGCTACCGATTACGCCTCACAAAAGCGGCAAAGATTGCGAGCGAAAACGGCTTTGACTGGTTTACAACATCGCTTACAATAAGCCCGTTAAAAAATGCGCAGAAAATCAATGAAATCGGCGTCGAGCTTGCAGAAAAATACGGCGTTAAATTTTTACCGTCAGATTTTAAAAAGAAAGAGGGCTTTAAGCGTTCAATCGAGCTTTCAAAGGAATATAATCTCTACCGCCAGAACTATTGCGGCTGTGAATATTCCCAAAAGCACCTTGTAAACAGCGAGTGATAATCATTATATTATTTGTTATATTTATGTTGATGAATATAATTTATATTGTATGATATATTTGTAGGGGACGATGTGTCTTGCCTGCCGGCTCGGTCGGTGCTTTTGCTTGCTGTTGCAATCAAAGGTTGCCACCGGCAACCCGCACCCCTCATTGTCACGTTTCTCACTGTATTCTGTTCTTGATTTTTCAAATCATAAATATCAATAAAAAAGGAGCATTTTACTGCTCCTTTTTTTCTTTTCTGTCTATATGTTGCTTTAATATTAAGTTGATATATTGCGAAAGCGACCTGTCGTCATCATCCGCCAATTGACGGAGCTTTACAAGCAAATCTGAATCAATTGTTACACTTATTTTATCTTTTAACGGTTTCATATTATCACCTAATACAATATTAGCATATTTTCGCTTATTATATTGACAAGTATGTAAAAGTAGGATAAAATACTACTTAATAAGAGCGAAAGTCAGTCGCCGAATTTTGCGTATTCGGTACGCTTGAATATTTTTCTGCTCAGCGGTGATGCTTGCGAACAGAAAAAATATGAATTACGCATAAATTTCCGATTTGTGTATCTATTTTTCTCATTTTAATATTGCAGTAGTGAATTTATTATTATAAAATTAACTAAAGAGATAGATTTTTGCTTCATTTAGTGAAAATGTCATATATATATATATATATATATTAATTGTTTATTATATATAAATATTTATTGGCTTTACGGAAAATCGTTTCCCTGTTTATTCACGTTTTGAATCAGAGAAAACAATTGCTTTTTCGCACTCGGTGCGCTGAAACGGTTTTGCATAGTTTTTCTATGATAAAAAATTTACTATGAAAAGGAGAAGGAAAAATGCAAAAAAACAGAAAGCTTTTAAGTGTGCTTTTGGCTATGGTAATGATGCTGTCTGTAATTTCAGCAGGACTTGTTGCCGCGGCACAGGAGGCTAAAGCCTCAAAAGACGCTGTTGTTACTGCGCTTGAGAAAAAAATCAATGCGTTTGAGGGTAAAGCAGAGGATAACAAAGCGGGCTACGACGCACTTGTTGCTGACTTTCAAAAACTCGGTGACTCTCAAAAAGACAGCATTGATGTTTTTGCTTTGAATAAGCTCACACAGCTTATGTATGCTTACGAGCAGACACAGGCGACGGGCAACTCAACAGCAAAACGTAAGGCAGCTGCAAAGAAGGTTGTTGAAACTCTCAATTCACCGGCTCTTAACGCTGCTCAGAAAGCGGTTGATGACGGTATCTCCGATACAAAGAAAACAGCTGATCAGATTGCTGATATTTACAAGGCAATGCCCAGCACTTTATCTAAGCTTATGGCGTCTACAGCGTTTTCAACCTATGGACTGTTCTATTACAACCTTGAAAGCAAGGGCAACTATGTGATATACAGTATCACTAATAAAATTTTCACAGACGTGAAAAAAGAACAGCCCTACAGCGGTATAGCAAGACCTAATTCTAAAGATTATCCCGACGGTTCAAAGAATCCTGACTATATTAAGGATTACCGTGAGTATTACACTCAAAACTACACTTGGGAAATTAACTGCGTAAAAGAGGCTATTAAGAGAGCTGTCGCTAAAATCGGCGATAATTCTTTCAATGCTATTTTAACATTCATTGATAAAGCGGTTCCGGCAATTGACGCTTTTAAAACAAGCAACGACTGGAGCAAGGCAGATGACGTAGTTAATTATTATAACTCACTTGATGTTGAGGTACAGCTTTCAATAGCGGCTATTTCTTTTAAGGGCTATATTACATATGCCGACAAGCCTGCTGACACAGCAACTTCACCTACAACAATTTTTGTATCTGCTTTGTATAAAGAGCTTGATACTATTGCTAAATATCAAACAGTAAACGAGTTTGATAATTTTATGGCTACGGTTGATAAGCCTTACACCATTGAAAAGTATGAGTCTGCACACGCTAAATATGATGCTGTTCCATCTACTCTCCGTTCAAAGCTTAACGAAGAAGGAACGGCAAAATACCGTGCAATCTGCCAGTGGAAGGCAATTCAGGATCTTAAATCAACGGATAAGCCTGATATGAGCGGATATAAGAAAACCAATGTTACATATCCCTCCGGCGCACCTTATGAAAAGACAACAGATGCTATTCCAAAAATGGATGAACTTGTTAATAAGATTGTAGAGCTTGCTTCGGAGAAAGACCTTCGGGCAACTGTTAACGGTATTTACACAAACGAAGCACTTACAAAAATTGCAGCAACTTTCTTCCCCAAACTTGATGAAATCGTTGTAAGCCTCGAGGGCACTATTAAGGAACTTGCCGGTCCGGATTATGCAAGTATGATTTCTCTTAAAAAGGATTTGTCTGTAAAGGCATACAGAGATGACATAGCTGATATTGAGGCATATGCAGGCGCTGTTCAGGCACTTGATAATGTTCTTGCTACGGGAAACGGCACTTGGGCGGATGTTAAATTTAAAAACGGCGATTTCTTTGTGGAGAGCGGCGATCCTGCGAAAGATAAAGAAGCTTTCCTTGATGCATTTGCAACAATGTTCAGACCGGTAGGCAGCATTGCGCTTAATGCAGTTATTATTAATGTTCCGCTGTTCAAAATTCTCGACTTGGAAAATGTTTTTGACCTTGGTACGGAAACATATAGAGAGGGTAACTACGAAAAGCTTCACTGTATTTTCGAGGCTCTCGGAATTGAAAGTGTAGATTCAGTAACTTATACTGACGCTGTTAATGCGGCGGAAACTGATAATGAGAAAATTGATGCAAGAATAAGACCTATTCTTGAAACAGTTTTCACGTTGCTTGACAATATTGCGGTAGCTCCTGTAACAACACTTACTGAGCTTCTTCCCAACCTTGCAGCTGTTCTTAACTCCGGCTATCTCAATGTTAAGGTTCAGGAGATTGTTGATAATGCTATGAACGGCTTGGGTTCACTCGTTAAGGGTATTGTTGAAGATGCAGTCGGCGGTCCTGTTAACCTTGTTAACCTCGGTATTGACCTTTCAACAGAAAATCTCTTCAATACACTTGGAAAACTCGGAATTGAAGGTATAACCTTTACAGAAAGCACTAACACTTCCGGTGATGTAAACTATCCTAATCAGGGAACTCTTACGGTTACAATTGCTCTTCAGGAAGCAGGAACAGATGAGTCCGGTAATACGACTGAAGCGAAATATACTACTATTGCTCTTCAGGAAAAAGACTTTATTGAAGTTATGAAGGATCTTGAGGGCTGCGGTACTCTTAAGGTTTATGAGAGTGATTCTATTGCAAATGCATACAAAGCAAGAGTTGAGGCTGATAAGGCTGACGCTTTCGTAACCCTTATGAGATATGTTTATGACGATGTTCTCATTCCTAACAGATCATTGGTTAATGATATAATATCTGCTAAGAATCCTGATAATGCAGATACAATTAACAGTATTCTTTCTCCCGTACTTGATGTAATTGCAGGCGCACTTCCGTCTGATGCTTTCATTACAGCAATTGTAAATGTTGCTGATCCGCAGGTTCCCGATATTAACATCGGCGGCGGTGAAGAAGGCGGTATCGCAGGCTTTATCCAGAAGCTTATTGACTTGATTATGAGTTTCTTTAATCCTGAAGATCCTACCAATCCCGATAATCCTGATAATCCCGGCAACAACGATAACCCCTCTATCCCGAATACAACAAGCGGCAAGATTATTGCTCCTATTGTTGTAATGGCTGTTCTCGGCGGAATCGGCGCAGGTGCAGCAGCTTGTGTAAACAAGTGCAAGAAGGACGACGAGGAATAATTCGATAATTTTTCCTTCCTGATTAAATATAATCAAAAAATAAAAAATCCCGCTGATTTTTCAGTGGGATTTTTTATGTCGGTATCAATTATAAAATAGGCCTTGCCTCAAGCCTGTAAATCGGCATACCTTGTTCTGCAAATTTTTGTTCGTATTCTGTTACAATGTTGCCATTAAAGTCACTTTTGTGTAAATCAAGCGAAACATTATAAAGCGCAAATCCGTTTTGAGAAAAGCTCTCAACGGAAAATTCAAACAAGCCTTGATTGTCGGTTTTCTGTGCAATAAACCCGTCACTGCATAAGAGTGATTTGTATATTTCCAAAAAGCTTTTGTGCGTTAAGCGGTGCTTTTCATAGGTCTTTTTGGGGAACGGTGTACTGAAATTAAGATAAATTTCGCTGATGCTTTGGGGCTTTACGAATATTGGGAGATATTCAGCTTTCATTTCTAAAAATCGTATATTGGAAAGCTCCATACTCTGTGCTTTTTCGCAAGCCTTTACAAGTACTCCAGCTTCGCACTCAACGGCAATCACGTTTCTGTTGGGATTCTTCTCAGCATAGGTACAGGCAAACTGACCTTTTCCGCACCCGATTTCAAGAACAAGAGGATTTTGGTTGCCGAAAATCTCTTCAAAATCGAAATACTGTGTATAGTCCTTAATTTCATTAAGTTTAAATGTGGGCAGAGTATAGGGCAGACGCAGTTCACTGCAGCTTTCACGCCGTTTTTCAAGATTTTTTGTTTTACGTAATCTCACTTAAATCACCGAAAAAATAATACCACATTTTTTTATAAAGTGCAACGGTTATACGGAAACATATATTACGGCATAAGTGTTTGAACGAAGCCCTTCCGTTACAACAGTACGTTTTTCACCGTTTACGGTTATCTCGTTTTCTTCGGTGTCTTTAAGCATACGGGACAAGTCAAATTTAACAAAATTTCCCGTAAGCGTTTTATTTTCTATCGGAACAAGCTGACCGTCGGACAGCACAAATTCCTGATACGGCAAATCTGCATCGCCCTTATAGCCTTTAAAAGTACAGATTTCCGGAATCAAAGAAAACAGTATTTCACATTTCTGCGGTCCGAAGCTTTTAAAATCAATCAACGACATTACGGAATTTATATCGTTAAGATTTAAATTATAGTTACTGTCAAAAAGGTAAGACATATTTTTCGGAATATCTTCCTCTTTCACTGTGCAGTTAAACGACCGGTGCGTAAGGCTGCGGTTAAACGCTTCGCCTTTAATAACGGTGTTTCTCTCACGGGATATTCCGTCAAACAGGCAGGTGGATATTTGCAGGTCGCTTGACATTGTCACTGAAAAGTTTTTTACTTCAAAATCGTTTATCTGAGAATTGATTATTCCTGTACATTCGCTGAGTATTCCATGCGTGGAAGTGCTGTAAAGATATGTTTCCGTATTCATAAATTTTGAATCGGTGATTTCTTTATGACTGTAAATCGCAAGAGAGGCAAAGGCAATGCACAAAAGAAGTACGGTGCACAGTGCTTCTTGCAGAAAACGGCGCAGTTTTTTATTTTTATACCATGCCTTTGTAACATTATTGTCACAGGCATTTATAAGCTCCTGAGGAGCAATCCTTTCACCGCATAAAAGCTCATTGACAGTGACGCCGAATACGGTGCTGATATTTTGCAGAATTTCAATATCAGGGTAGCCCTTGCCCGTTTCCCAACGTGAAACAGCTTTGTCGGTAACTCCGAGTCTTTCAGCTAAATCCTTTTGTGTAATATTCTGTTCACTTCTAAGCTCGGCAATAAATTCACCTACATTTTTGGGGTTCATATCGGTAACTCCTTTTATTATTTTATACACTTAGGATAGCATTTTTTTAGACGCTGTGTCACCCTATGAATCGTAGAGTTGGGCAAAATTGCAGTATTTTATTGTGCCATATCCGTTTCCGGTTTTACCGCCCGACAGAATATATGCTTTTGTGCGTTTTTGTAAATCAGTGATTTCGGGAAAGTCTTTTATATCCTTTGCTGATTTTATTTCTTTTCCCCAAAGACGTTTAACAATTTCAAAGCTGTTTCGCTTTGTTCTGACAACCGTGTCAAACAGGTCTGCAAATTTTACAATATTCTTGCTGTTATCCATAAACAGGGCGTTGTTGGGGTCAAGGAGCCACGATTCGCACACAAAGCCGTCAAATTTGTATTCGGGAAAGTATTTTCCGAAAAATTCTTTAGCTGTATTTATGCTGTCTTTGCATTTATCAAAGTTAAGCGGTTCACCTTCGGGGATATGAATATTAAGTACGTTTCGGTGATTTTTAACGGTCATTTTACTGATTTTATGCAACGGCACACCCGAAAGTACATAATTTGTTTTGAAAAACTGATACTGCATTCTGCCAACCTTGAACAGCTCAAATTTAAAATGATTGTAAAGCCAGGCAATGTTTTTAAGCCCGTCGATATTTTCTTCTCTCTTAAGCGTATTTACCCAAACTGTGATGTCTGACATTGTGTCATAAAAAATTTCGTCGGGAATGTTTCTTTCACGGTATTTTTCATAGGCTTTTCCTGCCAGTAAAAGAGAGGCGGCGAGCAGTAAAGAGGCATATTCTTTCGGAGATTTATTATATTCCGCAGAACAAAAATAACAGCCCTTTGACAGTATTTTGTCCGCTAAAATCTCTGCCCTGCCTGACTTGATGTGCGGCAGAGCAAGAGCGTAAACACTGTCATTAAGCTGTATTTCTTTTACTAAATTATCTAAAAATAAATTCATTGTTATTTGGTTATCCGATTTAATAATCCGGAGTTTGTCCGTTATGCGCATTCCACATACATTCGGTAATTTCGAGGTTTGTAAAGGTAGCCTTAAAGGACGAGTTTTCCGGACTGCATGCATATATTCCGAACCTTACTGTGCCGCCGCCGTTATGCATATGGCAAATACGCATTTGCTTAAAGTCCGTACCGTCAGCAGAACATTCGATGCAGAAATCATCGCATCTTCGGCTTAATCTGTACCACATTGATTTAATTGAAGCGTCAATTTCGGTTGTTGCCCAATCTGAATATCCGTTATTTGTGACAACACTGCCCAAATGCTGAAATGTACCGTTTTCATATTCAACAGAGGCTTTTAACCAGTTTTCGCTGTCCAGATACATTGCAATGCCGCATTGGTCAAATCTGAATTTGCTTTCAAATTCTGTTTTGACGGTAAAAGAAAAATATTTTTCATCGGTTTCTGTCTGAAGAACGGGGGCATTATCGTTAATAAAGTGATAATATGTCTTTTGCCACAAATCTGTGTGCGGTTCGGTAATAATTTCAATTTTATTGTCGCTGATTTTATATTCCTTAGGTTCTCTGAACCAAGTTAGCTTTTCGCTATTAAAATTCATCTTATTTTCCTTTTCTCAGCATCGTTCCCGCAGGGAAATTTAAGTCGCTTTTGATTTTAAACTGCATCATCGGGTGGGGGAGCGAATCAAGCGCATTTCCGTCAAGGTCAAAGAGCTCGTCTGCTTTAAAAAATACGGGTTCCTTTGCAGGCTCCAATGCGTCAAGCTCTTCGCCTCTGCAAAATTTATTCCGCTGTTCTGCGAAAATAAAACCGTCCTCGCACTTTGTAACCACTGCCGCAATGTCGCAGTGGCGGATGTAACCGCCTTCAAAGGACACCTGCGCATTTTCATTCGGAGCGTCAAAATAGAATCCTGTGCAGTAATCGCGGTAGCTGACCTTATAGCACTCGTCTATTATCCATTTTGACGGTTTGAATTCAGGGGAGGGATTTTGCATATATTCGTTCACAGCCGCCTTGTAAGCATTGGTAATAACCGACGCATAGTAAGCAGATTTTGCTCTGCCCTCAATTTTAAAGCTGTTAATTCCCGCCTCGATAAGCTCCGGAATATGCTCAATCATACACATATCCTTCGAATTTAATATGTATGTGCCGTTTTCCGTATCGTCAATGGGGAAATACATTCCGTCACGCTTTTTCTCCATAATTGCGTATTCCCAGCGGCACGGCTGAGCGCACTCGCCTCTGTTTGCATCTCTGTTTAACAGGTAGTTGGACAAAAGGCATCTGCCTGAAAATGAAACGCACATTGCGCCGTGGACAAAGCATTCAATCTGCAGCTCCTTCGGAATTTTTGCGCGGATTTCCGCAATTTCATTAAGAGAAAGCTCTCTTGCGGTTACAATTCTCGAAGCGCCCATATTGTAGAATTCATTAGCGGTAACGTAATTTACAATGCCTGCCTGCGTAGAAATATGCACAGGCACTTTCGGAGCGTATTTTTTACAAAGAGAGAGTACGCCTATATCGGCAACAATAAATCCGTCAACGCCCGCAGCTTCCCACTGCTCAAGGTAAGATGGCAAAAGCGCAATTTCATTGTTACGCGGCAGAGTATTTACGGTAAGGTATACCTTAACATTTTTGCCGTGGCATTTTTCAACAGTTTGCGAAAGCTCTTCTGTTTTGAAATTCTGCGGAGCGGCGCGCATTGTAAATGCGTCTGCGCCGAGGTAAACTGCGTCTGCGCCGAACATTAAGGCGGCGTCAAGCCGTTCTTTGTCGCCCGCAGGCGAAAGTATTTCGGGTTTAATCATACGTTCTCCTTAAGACTGTTTTGCGTTAAGCTGTGCAATTTTTCTGAGGTTCGCGTCATGCTGTTCCATTGTTTCAGCCATATAAATATTTTTCTTGTTGTCGTGAGCAAAGAAATAGTAATAGGTGTTTTCGGGATTGAGGGCCGCTTCAATAGCTGTTTCGCCCGGATTGCAGATTGCGCCGACAGGAAGACCTTCATGCTCGTAGGTGTTGTAGCCTGAAATATATTTATTAAGCTCGGATTTTGATGTTACCTTTGCCGAAATTGTATTTGTAACGTAATCCTTAGTTGAGTTACATTCAAGGAGCGGATAAAGCCCTGATTTATTCAAACGGTTATGGAGAACAGATGAAATCTGCGTAAACTGCTTGGCATTTGCGCCTTCTTTTTCAATAATAGACGCAAGATTTACTATTTCGTCAACTGACATTCTCAGCTCTTCAGCTTTCTTTGCATACTCGTCTGTCCAGTGCTGCTGGAAAGCGTTAAGAAATTTTCTGACAACGGTTGCAGGGTCGGCTCCCTGTTCAAATTCATAGGTAGCAGGGAAGAAATAACCCTCAAGAACATGATAGCAGTCTTTTTTTGAATCAGCGCTTGGAATAAAACTGTATTCTTTGCTGAAATCTACCTCGTTTATCGTTTTGTATAGGGCAGAGGCAGTGCAGATGTTGTTCTTTTCAAGACGTTCAAAAATCTTGTCAATAGTGTAGCCCTCGGGAATCGTAATACTGATAAGAGCGCCTCTGGTACTGCTTGTTTTAAAGCGTTTAATCATTTTCTCGACGCCCATATTTTCTGTGAAATAATAAACGCCGGGCAAATAGTTTTTGTCTGAATAACCCATAGCTTTAATGAAAACCGTGCAGAAAAGCTTGTTTTTGATAAGTCCGCTTTCTTTTAAAACAGAAACAGCTGTTTTTGTGTCGGCATTATCAGGAAGGACTACTTCAACAGACGTTTCTCCGTCTCTGCCTATGGCGAGAACGTCGTTAACACAGCCGATAAGCAGAACCGAAACAGCGATTGAAATTACAAGACAAACCGCCATACCGATAAACACGGTTTTATTTACCTTCAATGCATTGATAACTGCGGCTCTTTTATCTGGGGATTTTATTGTAGATATACTTTTATTCTTGAAATTTACAGCTTTTTTCTTTATGTTGGCGGAAGCTTCTTTTGAAAAGACCTTATCAATAACAGGCGCTTTAGACGAGGTCCTTGTCTTTTTAAACTCCATTGTGTCGCCCTTTTCAGACTTCGCCGCAGTCGGCTTTGCAGCTTTTATTTCTTCCTCAAAGCTTTTTATTGTTCTGAGGTTAATTTTTGGCGCTCTGTTTGGCGGAGTATTTTCGGAAGCTGATTTCGGAGCATTAGGACGCCGTATGGGAGCAGACGTATTTTTCTGTATATTCGGAGCAGAATTTCTTTGCGGCGGTTCAGCTCTTTTCGGAGTTTCAATTACCGCCCTTTTCGGAGCAGGAGTATTCGCTCTTTTTGTATAAATATCTGTCATACCGCTTTTTGCCGTATTTGCCTTTCTTTCGGGTTTTTCGGTCGGCTCATGCGGTCGGCTGACCTTACTTGTCAGACTTTCGCCTGCATATTCGTTTAAAAGATCATCGTAACTTTTGCTGGAAAAATCATTTGAAAACTTGTCCATATAAGTTACCTCCTTAGGCTTTGTGTAGGTGTAATAATTATATTCAGCGGAATGTCAAATTCGTCTGTCGGAACTCCGCCGCAAAGCAGCTGCGGATATACGGGACAAAGGGATATTCCTTTAAAATTCTTCAAAAATCTGTCATAGTAGCCTTTTCCGTAGCCGATACGGGAAAAATCTTTTCCGACAGCTAAAGCCGGTATAACTGCTAAATCGCTTGTTTTGCTTTCGGTGTACTTTTCTTCCGTTTTAGGTTCGGAAATGCCGTATTTGCCGACCGAAAAGTCATTTGCGGAAAAAACTCGTAAAAATTCCATTTTTCCTGCATCTGTGCATTTCGGGAAATAAACCTTTTTGCCTTGCTTTATGCATTCGCGGAATAAACCGAGAGTATTAACCTCACTTCTGATGCTTGCAAAAAGCAAAATGCAGTCAGCGCTTTTAAATTCGACAGAGGACAGTATTTTGTCTGTCAGGGATTTATCGAAAATCTGCTTTTGGGAAAGCGGTATGCTGTTTCTTAAAGCCAGATATTTTTTGCGGAATTCCTGTTTATTCATGGTAAATCTGTAAGGAAGAGCGGATTTCGTCTGCCGAGTCTGCGCTTTTTAGGCGTTCGGCAATTCTTAAACCGAATTCAACTGCGCTGCCCATTCCCTTAGCGGTCATTATATTGCCGTCTTCGCAAATAAACCCGTCAGACAATACAGCGCCTTCAAGCTCCTGCTCAAAGCCGGGAAAGCAAACGGCGTTTTTGCCCGTCAAAAGACCTTTGTGACCGAGAATTGACGGGGCGGCGCAAATTGCCGCTATGAGCAATTTATTCTGAACACAGAAGCCGATAGCCTCATTAACCTTTTTGCTTTTTTCAAGGTTTAATGTACCGGGCATTCCTCCCGGAAGGAAAATTCCTTCAAGTGTACCGTCAAGAGAGATTTCACTGTCTGTTAAATCGCATACAACGGGAATATTGTGCGAACCGGTAATTATCTTTCCGCCGACACCTACCGTTTGAACATTTATGCCCGCACGCCTTAAAACGTCTGCGGGTGCCAACGCTTCAACCTCTTCAAATCCGTCTGCCAAAAAAATGTATATCATATTCTCACTCCAATAGTTATTCCAGTGTTATGCCGATAAAGCACGAAGTATTTTTCAATTTTTCAATATCCGTTTTAATCATTGCCGTATTGTAAATTTTATTACCCGATTTTGCGTCGAGAACTTTTTCGCCCAAAAGGCAAATACTGCCGTCTGTTTCAATAATTTTTCCGCCGTAATGCTTTACTGAGTCAGCCCAAAAGTCTGCAACACAGTCGGGAAATTTGACCTCTGTTTCGGAAAAGCTTCTCACAGAGGAGTAATCTGCCCGGAGCTCACGGCAGGATTTCGGTATATCGGTCTGAAACGAGTACCCGAAAGGTACATAGCCGAATTTTCCGTAATAATTGAATAAGCTTTTTTCTGCAGGTACAAGCAGCAAAAAATCAAGCCCGTCTTTTTTCAGTATTTCATCTGCCTGAGAGAGAACCTCAGCCATTAAACCTTTCCCTCTGTAATCCTTATGCGTTAAGGCGCAGTAAACGTAACAGCCCTTAAATTTTTCAATTTCACAGGGAATAAGGAATGCAGAGGATAAAATTTTACCGTTAAATTCTATACAGGGATTTTTACAAATACCGTAAATCCTTTTAAAAAACAGCTTTGTTACATATTCATCTTCGTCAAAAATGCTTTGCCAAAGAGCAGAAAGCTGATTTTGTTTATTGTCTGAGTCCATAAATTATCCTTTTAAACGGGCGTTGTATTTTGTAAGAAGCGTTACGGGACGGTAAGACAGCTTGGCATTGCGCAGTCCCTCGCTGCCTGTGTCATCCTCACGGTTAATAAATTCGTATTTTCCCAAAAGCGCTTTTGCAAGCTCACGGTTAATCATTTGGTATGCGCCTCTGAAATTTGCGTAAGCCTTTTCAACGTGTGTGCAGAAGGTACTGCCGTTCAGCCCTTCACCGAAGGTAAAGGCAACGGCTTCGTTCTCAACAAAAAGGATTCCTCCGTAAAGACCGAGTTCAAAAAAACTGCCGAATGCTTTGGAAATTGCTTCGTGTTCGTTTTCGATTTCCTCAGGCTCTTTTTGCTCGTTAAGCCGTTCCCACTGGTCGTTTAAAATGCGGCAGCGGTCAATGTTTTTCGGAGTTATCTCTTCAAAATGCCAGTCAAAGTTTTTTTCAAAATAACTTATGTGGTTTTTCTTGCTGTGATATTTTTTGCCGCGAAGATAAGCTAAATCCTCGGTTCTGTAGATATATTCAAAAGCGTCGCGGTCTTCAAAAAATTCAAATTTGTCCGGGAACAGAGAACAAAGCTCTTCTTTGTCGCTTTCTGTCAGCCCGTAGAAAACAGCGCCCTTGTCACTTTCCGTTATTTCCTTGATAACCCTTTTCTTGTCGCCTGAGCCTCTCGGATAGCAATAAAACGCGTCCCTGAAGGTTTTTGAAATAAAAACGCCGTCCTGAGTATTTATTTTATTTTGGTAAATATCAGACCACATAAAAATATTACCGAAGCAGTATTCACAGCAGTCTGTACTGTCACTGTCAAATATTTCCTGTATAACCGATTTGTCAGAAAGCGCAGGAGAACGAAAGTCCATCAAAGCATCTCCTTGACATTTTCAAAAATTTTGCCGCTTATTTCGTCTATCGGCAAGGGGCTTTCGCCGTCAAAGCACTTAATTACAGTCCAGCCGAAACGATTTGCCGTGTAAAGCGCGGCTTCTCGGCATTGTTTCAGATAATCTACATTAGCCTCGTGAACGTCTTTTTTAGACTCCTCGCCGCAATACCGTTTTGACATAAGCTTTTGCGAAATGTCTACGTCCATATCAAGAAAAATCACTTTGTCGGGTTTGGGTATTCCGACCTTGCCGTATTCCGTTTCAAAAAGCCAGTCAAGGTATGAGTTCCATTTGTCTTTGGGAAGCTTTACGGTCTGGTGAACGGCATTTGACGTTGTGTAGCGGTCCGCCAGGATTAAAGCACCGTTTAAATAGTCATTTTTCCAGACCTTTTGGTAATTTGCATATCTGTCCACCGTGTAAAAAAGGGAAGCGGCAAAGGTATTAACGTCCGAGGGGCTATTGCCGAATTCGCCACCTAAATACATTTTTACAAGTGCGCTTGAACGGCTTTCATAGTCAGGAAGCTTAATCTGCTTCACATTTTTTCCGTATTCTGCAAGTTTTTCTTTCAGCTTTTCAATCTGCGTTGATTTTCCGCTGCCGTCAAGCCCTTCAATGACAATAAGTTTTCCGTTCATAAATTTTCCTGCCTGAAATTATAGTTATATAGATTACATTATATCAAATAAATTTGTATTTTACAATGTTTATTTGCAAAAATTAACGGACTTGATATAGATGTCGCTTTATGTTAAAATTATTATGTGTTATTTAGTATGTAACTTTGCATATATTTTAGTGAATTTTATTCGGAGATGCACTAAAAATGAAGATAAAGCGTAAGCAGTTTAACTTTTTAATTCCATTGGCGGCAATTTTTGTTTTAACCTTTTCTGCTGTTATTGCACTTTTGTCAGTGGGCGGAGAAGAAACGGTATATTATTTGAATCAACTGAATTTTACTCCCGACCCTAAAACCGTATGTATTGACCCCGGACACGGCGGAACAAGCTCCGGAGCTACGGGCGAGGGCGGAAAAAGACTTGAAAAGAATGACACCCTGCGTCTTTCTCTGCTTGTGCGTGACGAGCTTGCGGAAAGAGGCTATACTGTTGTGATGACGAGAGATACTGATATTGATATTTCTTTGGAGGACAGGTGTAAGGTCGCCAATAAGTCAAGGGCATCGCTGTTTGTTTCTATTCACCGTAATTCAACATCGGGAACAGGGCAGGGGTGCGAAATGTGGATTCACAGTATGAATCCCTCAGACGACAGACTGCTTGCTGAGAATATTTTGCAAAGCCTTGAGCTTGCAGGCGCTGACACGTCAAGGGGAATACATACGGGCTACCGAGAGGGCGCAGATAAAAACTATTATGTCAACCGCTGTTCAAAAATGCCGTCGGTGCTGGCGGAAATCGGATTTATATCAAGCAAAGAAGACAATGAACAGTTTGACGGAAATCTTACGGTTTTAGCGGCTGCAATAGCCGACGGAATAGAAATGACATTACTCGAAATGAACGGAGAATGAAAATGAAGGAATTTAATGCTTGGGATTACGGAATTTTGCCCGAAAGCGAATGCGGGGAAAAGCTTGAAAAATTTATTGAAAGCATTCCGCGTGATAAATCGGAAAAAATTATCAGATTTCAAAAAGGAACTTATTACATTAAGGCGAGCGCCCTTAAAAAGCGTATGCTTTACATTACCAATACAGCAGGTGACAGAGAGTATTCACGAAAGGAAACACCGCATGAGGCTCCTGTAGCTCTTTACTTTGACGGCATTGATAATTTGACGGTAGACGGCGGCGGTGCAGAATTTGTTATCAGCGGCAAAGTGACAAACTGCGTTGTAGCAAATTGTGAAAATTTCGTTTTGAAAAATCTTACGATAGATACGGACAAGCCTGATTTTCATCAGCTTAAAATTGCCGCAAAGGGTAAGTATTACGTTGATTTTGAGCTTGACGAAAATGAAGATTTCGTATTTAAAAAAGGCACCGTCATTTATAAAGGCGACGGCTTTGAAGCCAATATAAAAGCTAAGGCAAAGGTTTGCTGGTGGGCGAATAAGGTTTCGGCTGAAAACCGTGAAAATAATGTGCGGGCAAGGCATCCGCTGGCAACTGCTTTAAAGCTTAAAATGACAGACTCAAAAACGCTCAGGGCATATTATTTTTCAACGGGCGGCTTTAAAGAGGGGGATATATATTACATTTTTGACAACCGCCGTCAGTATGCAGGAATTTTTATTGATAACTGCAAAAATGTCACACTGCAAAACATTGCTCAGCATTTTAATTATTCTTTGGCCGTTGTTTGCCAGTGTTCTGAGAATATTTTTCTTAAAGAGCTTGACTGCACGCCTAAAAAGGAGCATTTTGTAACGTCTGTTGCCGATTTCATTCAAGCCTGTATGTGCAGAGGCGAGTTCAGTGTTACAGACTGCGTGTTTGACGGCGCAGGCGACGACTGCCTTAACTGCCACGGCTTTCATTTTAAGGTTGAAAATATCAGCGGCAATAAGGCTTATGTTAAGTTTATGCACCCTCAGTCTCACGGGTATAATCCGTTCAGAAGCGGAGATACTGCGGCGTTTATTGACAAACTGACGCTTCTTGAAAAGGGGAAAAGCGAGGTGGTTTCTTCAAGGCTTATTGATGAAACAACAATTGAATTAACGCTTTCGGGGGATATTCCCGAAAAGTGTATGATGATAGAAAATGTTTCCGCCTGCCCGCGTCTTACCTTTGCCCGAAATGAAATTCATCGGATTGTAACCCGCGGACTGCTTATTACCACCCGCGGCAAAACAACGGTTGAGGACAATCATTTTTACGTGAACGGTATGAGCGGAATTCTTTTCTCTGACGATGCGTCAAGCTGGTATGAGAGCGGAATGTGTACCGATGTTACCGTGAAGAACAATGTGTTTGATTATTGCGGCGAACACGGAATAATGATTAAGCCTGAAAATTCAGTGCACGCAGGCGCTGTTCACAAGAATATAAAGGTTTTAAACAACACATTTAAGAAATGTGAAAAAGAGTGCTTTTATGCGAAATCATCTTCAAATTTGAAATTTATCGATAACATTGTTTTGTCTGCTCCGGAGCTGATAAAAACTAAAAACTGTGAGAATGTTACGGTAGAATAGATTAAAAAAAAGTAAGTTTTTTACAGCCTTTTTTTACAGCGGTCTTTGAAACAAAAATATGCTTTTATTTCCGGGAAATTTTGTTGTTTTTTCTGCATTTTCCTATTGAAAATGATAAGTTACGGTGTATAATATTTTATTGTACTATATTTCGACTGTATTTTTCAAAGGAGCATATTTTTTAATGAACAAATCGAAGAAAATTGTTATTGCGACAGTGGCGGTATTTTTGTGTTTATGCCTGACCTGCGCGTCAGTAATAGTATTAAGAAATAAAAGAAACAATCCGCCTGTAAAAGCTTCCGGGCAGAGTAAAATTTCGGAAAGCAGTACGCAGAGTACAACCGAAGCCTTGACGGAATCGGCTACGGAATCAAAGCCCGAAACGGCAACAAAAGAAACTACAACTCAAAAGCCTGCTCCGAAGCCTGAGCCTGAGCCAAATACAAGCAAGCCTGAAAAGCCTACAAAGCCGTACAAGCCGTCTGAGGACTACACATTTTCTCCCGGACACAAAATTGCAGGCGCGCTGCCGAAAAATACGGCAGTTTCGGGAAGCTGGTTTGACGATGCTGTTTTTGTAGGAGATTCCGTAAGTCTTAAGCTTACTATGTATGAATCATCGGTTGACAGGCTTGGAAAAGCACAGTTTTTAACAGCGGGAAGTCTGAGCGCAACCAATGCGCTTTGGGATGTAAGCGACAGGTCTGTTCACCCGAAATATAAGGGCAAAAAGCAAAAGGTAGAGGATTCAATAGCGCAGATGAAGGGCGTTAAAAAGGTCTACATAATGCTCGGTATGAATGACATAAATGCAGTCGGTTCTAAAAACGGAATTAAGAATTTTGAAAAGCTGTGCAACAATATTTTGAAAAAATCCCCGAATGTTCAAATTTACGTTCAGTCCGTAACTCCTCTTATAAAGGGCAGTAAATCATCTGTTGCGAAAGAAGGCAAGCTTAACAATAAAACTATTTATGAGTATAACAAAAAGCTGGCAGCCTTAGCTGAGAAAAGAGGCTGGTATTTTGTAAATGTTTCTGAGGTAATGTATGACGATAACGGTTATCTCAAGAGAGATTACTGCGGTGACCCGGACGGTATGGGTCTTCATTTTACCAATGCAGGTTGCAAGGCGTGGATTGACTATCTTCTTACGCATACCCCGTGATTTGTGCGATTTTTATGTAAAATTTATACTGATTTTACCAATAACGGCAATTTAAAAACGTGCGTCTTTTCGGCGTGCGTTTTTCTTTGCTTTTTCGACAGAATATGATGTTTTTCTATTGACAAAAACAAGTACAAATATGTATAATAATTAAATAGATTATTGTTTTTTGACAGGAGTAAAATATGAAAAAATTTTTAACTGTAATTCTTGCTTTAACCGTTATATTTGCTTTTGCTTCATGCACTGAAAAGCCTGCGGAGGATAAGCCCTCAGACAAGGCTGTGAGCGAGGTTACGATTGATATAAATGCTGTTAAAAATGCAATTGTTGAACAGGCGGCGCTTAAAGACCCGCTTGAAATAGACGCTGAAAGGCTTTGCGAGCTTTATGATATTGACCCGGCGGATGTTTCCGAGGCTGTTTGCGTTACTACCTTAGACGGCACATTTCCTGACGAGGTAATTTTGCTTAAAGCGGCAAATGAGAGCGCAAGGATGCGCATTACAGGCAAGCTCAGCTCACATCTTGACGATGTTAAGGTTCAGTCACAGAATTATGACGCTGAAAATTACGCTCTTGCGCAGGAGTGTAAAATAATTGAAAAAGATAACTATTTAGCTTTGTTTATTTCCGCAAAGCACGCGCAGATGGAAAAGATTTTTGAGGACTCGTTTAATAAATAAGGCTGTATAAGCGTTCTTTTTGCGTGTGCCATTTTTCAGCACACGCTTTTCTTGTTTTTTGGAGGTTAGACAGGTGGTTTTTTCAAGTATTCCGTTTTTATTCGGCTTTTTAGCAACAGTATTGGCAGTTTATTACATTGTTCCGAAAAAGTTCCGTAATTTTGTTCTTTTGGTATTCAGTCTGTTCTTTTACGGCTACGGCGAACCTGTTTTTATTTTGCTGATGCTTTTTTCGATTATTTTTAACTATGTGTGCGGTTTGGCTTTAGGCAAACTTTACGGTAAAAACAAGGCTTCAAAGACTGTACTCATTTTTTGTGTAATTGTAAACATTGCGCTTTTGGGATATTTTAAATATGCTGGTCTTATTGTCGGCACACTCAGAAATCTGCCTGTGTTCTCCTTTTTGCCCAACCCTGAAATTGCTCTGCCTATCGGCATTTCGTTTTACACCTTTCAAACAATGTCTTACGTTATTGATGTTTATAACGGTAACTGTAAACCTCAGAAAAATATTGTCAGTTTCGGAACCTTCGTTTCGCTTTTCCCTCAGCTGATAGCCGGACCGATTGTACGTTATGTTGACATTGAAAATCAGTTGACAGAACGGCGCGAGAGTACGGCGCTTTTTTCGGGCGGCGTACGCCTTTTTGCCTTGGGACTTGCCAAAAAAGTGCTTATTGCAAACGAAATGGGGCTTATTTGGAATGAGCTGAAATTCGCGGGGGACGGCGCAGGAGTTCTCGGTCACTGGGTCGGAATAATTGCATTTACGTTGCAGATTTATTTTGATTTCAGCGGTTACAGCGATATGGCAAGAGGACTCGGCAATATGTTCGGCTTCAGTTTTGTCAAAAACTTTGACTATCCGTATATTTCAAAGAGCATAACAGAATTTTGGAGAAGGTGGCACATTTCCCTCGGAACGTGGTTTCGGGAATATGTTTACATTCCTCTCGGCGGCAACCGCAAGGGAAAAGGCAGACAGTGCCTTAACATCTTCATTGTTTGGGCGCTTACGGGTCTTTGGCACGGGGCTTCGTGGAATTTTGTTCTTTGGGGCGTATATTTCGGTGTTTTGCTGACTGTTGAAAAGTTCTTTACGCTAAAGCTGTTAAAGAAAATACCGAAAGTATTTTCACATATTTACACAATGTTTTTTGTGATTATCGGTTGGGTAATCTTTGATTTCTCATCGGTTGCGGATATTTTAAAATATATAGGCGGAATGTTCGGCTTTGCAGCTTTCGGGACAGATTCGGATTTGCTCAGCTTTATTGTGTCATCCTTGCCTGTTTTGTGTATTGCAGTTTTTGCATCACTGCCTGTGATAAGAAAGCTTTATTTCAAGATGAGCAAAATGAAGCTTTTCCCGATTTTCGAAGCGATTGCAGTGCTTGCGGTTTTAACTCTTTGTACGGCGTCGCTCCTGCGATCAGGGTATAATCCGTTCCTTTATTTCAGATTTTAAGAGGTGAGAAAAATGAGTGAAAAAGCAAAAAACAGAATACTTCCGTGCGTATTTCTTTTATTCATATTCTCATTTGTAATTATGCTTGTCTGTATGCCGAAAAAGGATTTTTCCGAAACCGAAAAGCGTGTATTGGCTAAATTTCCTAAGCTTACCGCTGAAACGGCGCAAAACGGAGAATTTACCGACGGCTTGGAAAAATATCTTTCAGACCGTTTCCCGTTTAGAGATGCATTTATCGGCATTGACGCATATTTCGGACTCGCCCTCGGCAAAACGGGCGAAAACGGGATTTACAACGCTAAAGACGGGTACCTTATAACTGCGCCGTCAAAATTTGATGAGAGCAAATGCACTAAAAATGCAGGCTATATCGAAAAATTTATTGACAGAACAGGATTGCCGTCAAATGTGATTATTATTCCTGAAGCCGGCTGCATTCTTTCAGATAAACTGCCGTTAAATCATAAAGAATATAAAGACGGAGCAATTTTTGACTGTGTGAAAAGCACCGTCAAAAGTGCGGACTTTATTGACATCAGAAACACGTTTGAAAGCCGAAAGAACGATACGCAGATTTATTATAAAACCGACCACCATTTAACAAGTAAGGGGTCAATGCTTGTTTATGATGAGTTTTGCAAAGTAACGGGTAATGAAAAACAGTCTTTTTCATTATTGAACAGTACAGACGGTTTTTACGGCACAACTTATTCCAAAAGCGGATTTTGGCTTACGAAAAGCGATGCCGTTGAAATTTACGGATGTGACTCAGGTAATAAATATACCGTGATAATTGACGACGGTAAGGGTGCAAAGGAGTATGGCAGTCTTTATTTTGAACAGCATCTGGAAGAGAAGGATAAATATCCCGTTTTTCTTGACGGTAACCACGCATTTGTAAGAATACGCAACGAAAGCGTACATAACGGTAAAAAATTGCTTTTGATAAAGGATTCTTACGCTCATTGCTTTGCAACCTTTGCGGCAGAGAATTATGAAGAAATAGTAATGATTGATTTGCGTTATTACAAGAAATCGTTAAATAAGCTTGCAAAAGAGGAGCAGTTTACCGAGGCGCTCTTTATGTTCGGAGCGGAAAACATTTCAACAAGCACCGATTTAGCGTGGCTTTTAATGTGACAGAAAAATAAACAAAAGTTAACGGCAGTTCAAAAAATGAACTGCCGTTTTTGCGTGTGAGTTTAAATGTAATTAAGCTTAAAATGTAAATTCAACCGTTTTTGTTTCACCTTTGGAGAGGGCAATGCTTTGCGCTTCGCCGCCCGCACAGGAAACCGCTATTGTCTGGTCAATGCTTGATGTTATTTGCGCCGTTGCCTTGCCGTCAGCCCATTTAATTGAAACAGTTGCGCCCGTTCTCGTCGAAAGACCTGTAATTTCGCCTTTAGTCCATTTGCTTGAAAGAGCAGGTAAAATTTCAATTTCACCCGTGTTTGAATAAAGAAGCGATTCGTTTACAATGCCTATAAGTCCGAGCAGAGTGTCTGTGCAGTATGTATCGGAGCCTCTGTTCGTATTGTGGTCTGTCATAAGAGATGTATAGCAAATGTTGCTCTTGAGTAAGCTGTGAACAAGACCGTAAACGTTTTCACTCTGCTTAAGCCTTGCAAATACAAGAGCCTGATGCACAAAGCCGTGAGAAGCGCTGTTTTCTTTTTCACGGTTATTTACTGCCTGAAGGCACGCTTTTGCAAGCTCCTCGTTATGCTGAGTCTGTGTAAGAGGCCAAGCGCAGTAAAGGTGGCTTATGTGGCGGTGACGGTTGTTTTCCTCATACTGATTAGCGCACCATTCCTTGATAGCTCCCGTGCTGTCATATCTGTAATCGGGCATTTTACCGAGTAATTCGGTCCATTTTGCAACTCTTTCTTCATAGCCCTCAAGCTTTGCGTCGTTTTCACAGTCGATTGTCATTTGAAGACCGCTTTTTGCCGCCGCAATGTCAATAGCCGCATTTGCCGCGAGAGTTGAGTTGTAAACTGAGCCACCCGTTGTGTTTTCGGGAGAATAGGAGGGGATAATCAGATATTTTTCACCGTCATTAAGTTCGGTTTTACCCTTTTCATATTTGGCGTTACCGTCTGTGTCGGTATAATATTCGGGGGAAACGAGTTGCTCCCAGAAATTAGACTGCTTTGTAAGAAGCGGTACTAAAACGTCTTCAAGAAGTCTTAAAGCCTTGCCGTCATCACCCTTGAATGTAACATTGCCGTAGCACTGATACATTTCAAAAATCGGCTGAAGCATCCATGACGTACCCGCGTTCCAATACTGGAACGGATATTCCTGACAGTATTCAGCTCCGAGAGCGCCGTCGCCGTCACAGTTAACAGGCGCCATTAAAGCGTCGTGCATACCGTAGCATTTTTCGGCATTTATTTCCCAATCATCAGTTTGTCTGAGAATAAATTTAACGTAGCCTTCGCTGAACTCAATAAGATTTGCAGTGTTCATTCCCGATGACTGAAGATTTACGTTGGCGTCCATTGTATATTCGCTTCTCCAGCCGGGATTCCATTCACCTGTCCACATTCCCGAAAGGCGTGTCATAGAGTATCCGCTTGCGCAAATTGCGGCATAGCGCGCCTGCATATAAATTCTTTCCATCAAAGCGTCGTTGATATTCCGTGAGAATGTCTGCTTGGTAAGCAGCTCTTCGTTGGAAAGATATCTCATTTCATTTTCGCCTTCACCCAAGGTAAATGACACACGGTTAAACATTTCCGAATGAATTTTTGCGCTGGGAGCTAATGCGGCGCTGTAATCAAATTTGCCGTTTGCAGTGTATTTTTCCGCAACGGTCTTGCAATCCTTTAAAAGAGAGTCTGTAAGCTCATAAGACGCTGAAGCAGCAAAATCTTCGATTTTACCCATATTAAATGTGCGGTCGTTTTTGGTGATAAGGTAAACCTCTTCGGCGTCTGTAATTTTTACCGCAGGGTTCTTTTCGCTCACATTTACTTTTTCGTCTTTTTTAGATTCCAAAGAAATCTTTTCTTTTGTTCCGCCGACTGTTACAACATAGGTTACGCCTGCCCAGCCGCCGTCTTTAAGCGATGAAAGCTCATAAGACGGGTAGTGTGAAACGAGAGTAATTACAGATGCGTCATCGGAAACGATTTTTTTATACTGCATATCCTTTTCGTAGCCGTTGCCGAATTTATACATTCCGCTTAAATCGTCGAGGGAGAGCGTCATATTGATTTTTGCGCTGTCTGACGATTTGGAAATTTTGGTAACCGTTACGTCATCTGTTCTTGAGGTGAATGTGGTTCGCTCCCAAGTACCGTTTTTGTCGCGGTATGAAACGCCGACTTCACCTGTTTCGTAGTCTGTCCAACGGATATAGTCTTTAAAGAAGGTGTGTTTGTCTTCCTGAGTAAGTCTTAATTGCTGACCCGGGTGGAAGGCGTAGCCGTAATTCCATTCTCCGCAGCCCGAAACGCAAAGACTTCCGTCAAGATTTATGATTTTCTGCTTGGTGCTATGGAGTTCAAAGGTGAGGTCAGGCATATTGAATCTGTCACGGTCAGACGGCATTATGTAGTCAACATTCTGATAGATAATTGTGTCGCTGTACGGCGAGCCTGATGTTACAAACCCGAGCTTTCCGTTGCCGCCTATCATACCGTCACGCCAATATCTTCCTGCGGTTTTAGTTTTTGAATATTCTTTCACTTCGCTGAATTCGGTAGCGAAAGCCTTTTTTGTGTCACCTTTCAAAAGCTTGTAATCTCCTTTTAAGGAATTTTTGTAAAGTGTAAATGTGCCGTATACGGCAGAAAGTAAAATGCACAGTGAAAGTAAAACGGAAAGAAGAATCTTTACTGTTTTCCAAAGCCCCGCTTTAGCTTTACTGCTGATTTTGATTTTTTTCATTTTGATCCCCCTTGAGAAATTGTAAAAATATAATATCATATCTGGAATAAAAAAGAAATAGTTATTAACGCTTCTGTAAAAAATTACAAAAAACATTATATGGAAATTAAAAAATATTGAAAAACAAATTGAAGTGTGATAAAATTATGCGTAATTATATTTAATGATGGAGTGAAAGGCTATGAAGAACAAGCTTATCGGATGCGTACTTGCTGTTTTACTTGTGATTTCTGTATTTAATCCCGCATTTACTGTATTTTCTCTCGGAGAAGCAATAAATATAACGGATGAAAACGGAAACGAAATCACTGAAAGAATCGAGGTGCAGGAGTACCGAAACGTTAAGCTTTCTTACACGGTTACCCCTGAAATGCCTGAGGGGGCCTATGTTACTTGGGAAAGCAATCTGCCGCTTTTGGCAAATGTTGATGAAAACGGAAAGGTTACAGCTTACGACTATTCCAAAGCCGCAATTATTCAGCTTTGGATAGACGAAAATATACGTTCTCTTCCATTGGTCGGCGAATCTATGGCAAAATCCATTGAGGATGCTATTGCTTCCAGCGGCGTTGATATTGAAACTGTTAATACAGATGTTCTTGTAGCAATAGTTTCAGGTATTGCGGGCGACCAGTTGGGCGAAAGCTTGCGAAAATATCTCGACAATATGAATGTTGAGATAACGGCTACGCTTTACAGCGCAGACGGAGTTGAAATTGCAAACGATAAGATAGAGGTTCTGGTTACTCAAAGCATCATTGCTCAGGTTGCGCCGACAGGCGTTCACATTACAAATAAAAAGGCTGTGCCTACCACTGTTGCGGTCGGTACAACGGTTCAGCTTTACGGCGCGGTAACGCCCGTAAGATTAAAGCAGGGGGTTAAATGGAGCGTTGACAAGACGGTTTTTGAGTCGGCAAAGGGCGAAGTTACAGATGACGGTCTTGTTACATTTACAAATCCCGGTAAACTGAAAATCAAAATTACTCCTACAAATGCTCTTTACGCCGCATTTTCGGATTCAATTACATTTAATGTTGTTGCAAAAGAGGAGCTTCCTGTTACCGATTTTTCAATCAGCGGTACAACAAGTGTTAAGGAGGGCGAAAGCTCAAAGCTTGCCGTGTCGAATGTAGTGCCGGCAGGCGCATATACGGGCGACGCAGTTTGGTCAAGCTCAGACCCGTCCGTTGTTATTGTTGACCAAGAGGGTAATATAACGGGTCTTGACGGCGGAAGCGGCATTACTTATTCTAAAAAGGCAACCGTTACCGTTACATTGGGCGAAGTTACTAAGAGCGTTGAGGTTGAGGTTAAGCGCGGAGCAATTCAAGGCGACATTAATAATATTGAAATTGAGGGTGAAGACGCTCTCGGAATCGGCAGTACATCAAAATACACATCAACGGTTTACCCGACAAGACTTAATACGAGCAGTTCAATTGTAAGAGAATGGGGTATTCTTGACGATGAAGGCAATTACATAATGGCAACGCCGGATACACCTGCCTCAACAATTTACGGCACAATAGATTCAAACGGCAATCTTACTGCCAATGCCAGCGGTATTATAACAATTGTTGCAAGGGCAACAAATAAGGACGTTACGGTTGAAACGACAAAAAGCGTATTTTTCGGCAAACCGATTACCGATTTTACTATTTCAGGCGATCTTACCATTGACGAGGGAAAAACCTCGCAGCTTACAATTACTAATATAAATCCCGAGGATTATGACCCTCAGATTCTTGAAACGATTAAGTGGACATCAGCCGACTCAAAAATTGCATCTGTTGACGCAAACGGCTTAATAAAAGGTATTGAGGGCGGTTCAGGTACATTTACAAACCGTACAAAAACGGTTAAGGTTACTGCAACAATAGGCGGTATTTCCAAAACTGTTACGGTTGAGGTTACAAGGTCAACTATAAACTATTTCACACAGGCGCATATTGAGGGAGTTGACAATGTAATCAAGGATTTCCCAATAAAGTATAACGGCTCTTTTTCTCCGTCACGTTTTGATGCAACAGGAACGTATTGGGGTATTGAAAATAATGAGGGACAGAGTCCTTTTGAAAATTCAGTAACCGTCAGCGGACCGAAATACACTGAAAATGATATTGCAAAGATTTCAAGTGACGGCACTGTTACTGCGCTGAATTCAGGCGAAACAAACATTTACCTTTACGGTAAGCGTAATCTTACCTCTTATGTTCAAACAAGCAAAAAAATAAATACTGTTGAGATAGAACCCAAGAGTATTACTGTTACAGCGCCTACAAAAACCGATTATGTTGAGGGTGAAACAGAGCTTGACCTTACGGGACTTCGTGTTCAGCTGACGTATGACAGGGCAGATATTGAGAAATATTACGGCGATACATCGGAAATGTATCAGGACAGTGATTTGACTGTTGAGGTTACGGATTACTCGGTAGGCGAAATAAATCCGAATATACTTGACACGGAGCAGTATATTGTACTTTCAGTAACAAGAGCGGGAAGAAGCTATCGAGGGGTATTCTCAATAACACTTGCGTCAAAGGCTGTTGAAAGCATTGAAATTACCGAGCCGAAATACAAATATCTTGAGGGTGAAACAGAGCTTGACCTTGAGGGTCTTACTGTAAAAGCAAACTATTCCAACGCTCCCTCCGAAATGGTTACCGATTACATAGTTCATACTGAGGACTTTGACCCGACGCTTTACAATGTTGAGCAGAATATTACTGTTTCATACACTCACGAGGGAAGAACGGCGGAAACCTCTTTCCCTGTAATAGTATACGGAATACCGGTTGTTTCGGTTGATACTAACGGATATGCAGGCGAATGGACTCCCAACAACATTACATTTACGCTGTCAGCCACCAATGAGCTTGGCGGACTGAAATATTATTACAGACCTGAGAGTAAATCTAACTGGACGGTACTGTCAGGTAATACTCTTACCGTGAATACTAATTTACAGGATGTATATTATTTTAAAGCTGTAAACAGCGAAAATATTGAGAGTGCCGAAACCGACGGATATACTGTAAAGCGTGATAATGTTACGCCGTACTTTGTTCTTAACAAAGAAATAAATACCGTAACAAATCAGAATTTTAAGATAAAAATAGATAATTTAAGCATCGGTCTGTCGGGAATAAAGTCAATTACAGTTAACGGTGAGGATATTAACGGCAATACAGAGTTTTTAGTTACCGAAAACGGCGACTACTCGGTTACCGTAACGGCAAATAACGGGCTTTCAAAAACACTTATTAAAACGGTAAATAACATTGACCGTGAACCGCCCGTTATCAACAGGATAGTTTTAAAGCATAAAACAACAGGAACAAACGCGCGTGAGCTGACAGGCGAGGAATACGGACTGTTCTTTAACGAAATTGTTGAGCTTACTGTTTTTGCGGAGGACCGAGGAATAGCAAGCGTCGGAAAAGTCGAATACCGCCTGCTTGATGAAAACGGTATTCCTGTTTCAGAAGAATGGATAACATATAACGAGCTTGACAAGCCGCAGTTTTCACCGAATTTCAAGGGTGTTGTTGAAGTTAAGGCAACCGACAGGGCAGGTAATGAATCTGCAGTTTACCGTTCGGATGGCTTTGTTATTGACGGCGATAATCCTACTATCGAGGTAAATGCCGTGAGCAAGGGGCAGGAGTATGAAAACGGTGTATGGACCTCTGACTCGGTAAATGTTTCCGTTTCGTCCTATGCCTTTTCCGGAATTTACGAGTATCTTTACAGAGTTGACGGCGGCGATTGGAAGGTAATGGCTGAGCCTAATATCAGCTTCGGCGATGAGGGCGAGCATATTCTTGAATTTAAGACAGTGTCATACTCGAATCTTGAAAGCGACATTGTTCCCGTTTCGGTTAAAATTGACCGTCAGATGCCGGTTATCCGCGTTGAGTTTCAGGGTACATTTAAACGCTGGACAGGCGAAAATATGACCTTTAGCTTTTCAACTCTTGAGCCTTCGCTTTCAGGGGTAACATATTACTATAACGACGGAAGCGGCTGGACTGAAATTACAACAGGCAATCAGATTGTGCTTTACGATAACATAAATGCCAATTATCAGTTTATGGCTGTTAATGCGGCGGGTACGAAGAGTCCTCCCTCAGACAGCTATATCGTTATGATAGATACAGTCGTTCCCGAGGTTACGGTAACGCCGGAGATGACCGATATTACCGTTAATCCATATAAGGTTCATTTGGATTACAAATACGGCGAAGCAGGGCTTAAATCGGTTACCCTTAACGGTGAGGATATTACGGGAGCAGAATTTATTACTGTGTCTAAGAACGGCACATACCTTATTACTGTTACGGGCAACAACCTTAAAACATCAAACTATTTGCTTACGGTTGACAATTTCTATGACCCGTTAAATCCCGGAAATAAGCCTGTGCTTCAGGTTACTGTTGATGGAACGATAGGAATTCGTACGGGTGATGATATTACCTTTAATTTCTTCAGCCCTGACGGTCAGGAGGTTACTTATTTTTATGACAACGGCAAAGGCTGGACTGAAATTTCAGGTAATTCGCTGACTCTTTCGGAAAGTGTTGTTGCCGATTATAAATTTAAGTCTGTCAACAAATACGGAGTTGAAAGCTATGAAAGTCCCGTGTACTCGGTAATTCTTGATAAATCTCAGAAAACGGGAGCGGGTATTCACGGAAATATATCTGTTGAAGCTTCGGAGCTTGCCGACAGCATAACAATTAAGATTTATGATTTTTACACTAACGGTCTTATAACCAAAAAGACGGTTGGAATAAATGAAACGTCATATTCGTTTGACGGAATAAACAACGGAGGATATATTTTAATTGCCGAGTGTGACGGTCACGAGTTATACCGTAAGGTGATAAATGTGACGGGTGATACGAAGCAGGATGTTGCTTTATCTGTCGGAAAGTCTTTGATAGGAGACATTGACCTCGACGGTGATATTGACCGCGATGACTACGATTTACTTATGATACATATTAAATGCAATTTCGCTTTGAACGGACAGCAGATGACGAATGCAGATATAAACGGCGACGGAGCAGTTGACGGAATGGATGCAGTTTATCTTAATATGTATTTACACGGCGCGGTTAAGCTGCCGTAAAAGCTTGATAAAATACAATAAAAACCGCCGGGGCAGTCCAAGTACCCCCGGCGGTTTTGTTATATGCAGTGTTACAGTACGGTTAAAAGTGTGCCGATGCATATTAAAATACAGCCTATAACCGATTTAACGGTTAGCTTTTCGTGAAGAAAAACAAAGGCTAAAATGAATGTAAAGATAATGCTCAGCTTGTCAATGGGAACAACCTTTGATACCTGACCAATCCCGATTGCTTTATAATAGCAAAGCCATGAAGCGCCTGTTGCAAGTCCGGACAAAATAAGGAATATCCAGCTTTTTTTGCTTATTTCCGTAATTCCGCCTTGTGAATTTGTAATAAAGACCATTGCCCATGACATAAAAAGAACAACAACGGTTCTTACTGCAGTGGCAAGGCTTGAGTTAACGCCGTCTATTCCGATTTTTGCCAAAACCGAAGTAAACGCCGCAAAAACGGCTGACAGCAATGCTAAAATAAACCACATAATTTTCACCCCAAAGCGACATCTAACGCCATCATAAGCGAGAAGCCGAGTGTAAACATCATAATTCCGCTGTCCGAGTGTTTGCCCGTACTTATTTCGGGGACAAGTTCTTTAACAACGACAAAAATCATAGCTCCCGCCGCAAAGGAAAGAAGATAAGGCAGAACGGGAATTATAAGTGCAGAAAGCAGAATAGTAAGAAGACCTGCAACAGGCTCTACTACACCTGATAAGATTCCGTTAAAAAAAGCCTTTCCCTTGCTCATACCTCTGGCTGCCAGGGGCATAGAAATTATTGCGCCCTCAGGCAGATTCTGTATAGCTATTCCCATTGCTAAGACAAAAGCGGCTGAAAATGCAGCGCTTTCCTTGGTTGCAAGCGCATTTGCATAAACAGCGCCAACCGCCATTCCTTCAGGAATATTGTGCAGTACGACGGCGACAACAAGCATAGTAGTTTTTCTGAAATAGGAATTTTCCTCATTTTGAGAGCTTTTTTGTATTTTATCAGTAACTTTATCTGTAAGCATAAGAGAAACCATTCCTATACAAAAACCTGCTACCGCAGGGAAAAAAGCCAGCTTCCCTAAATGCTCTGACTGTTCAATTGACGGTATAATTAAACTCCATACCGACGCGGCAACCATTACACCTGCCGCAAAGCCCATAAGTCCGTTCTGAACGGCAATACTGAAATATTTTTTCATAAACAAAACGCACGCAGAGCCTAAAGCGGTTCCGAAAAGCGGAACCAGAAGCCCCTGTGCAGTTAAAAGTGTCATAATTATTCCTCCGATAATTTAATCCACTTTTATGTTATGAAAAATAAAATTTTGTGTTACTTGAGAAAATTAACCGTCAGTATTACAGCGCTTGTAATAATCAGAACTGCGCCTACAACACGGTTAAGTGTTTTTGTTTGCGCCTTATTGGCGATTTTTGAGGCAATCTGCGCCCAGATAAATGTAAATAAAATACACAGAAGCAGTGTTGCCGTGTCAGGCATTTCGCCTATGGTAAAGTGGCTTACAGCGCCTGTAAGAGCGGTAAAGGTCATAATGAAAACGCTTGTACCCACAGCCGTGTGAAGCTCGTAGCCGAGGAATGAGGTGAGAATGAACAGCATCATCATTCCTCCACCTGCGCCGATAAAACCGCAAATAAAGCCGATAACTATTCCTCCGATAAGGGCATTTCTTATGCGCTTGGATTTAGGTATACCTTCCATTTGGGCTTTGGTTGTCATAACGGGCTTTAAAAGGAAACGAAGCCCTATAATAATCATAGAAATTTGCATTGTGTTGCCCATTGCCCGTTCGGGAAGGAACTTGGCGGTGAATGAGCCGATAACAGTCATTACAAGGACTGCAATCATCATTACAACACCGTTTTTAATGTCAATATTTTTGCTTTTTTTATAGTTGTAAGAGCTTACTGCGCTTGCAAGAACGTCACTGGCAAGACCGATGCCCACTGCTTCGTAAGGCGGAATACCGAGAAAAGTTATGAGCATAGGTCCGACTACTGCCGCCGCGCTCATACCCGCAAATCCCGTTCCGATACCTGCGCCCGCTCCTGCAAAAAAGCAAACAAGTATTTTTATGAATAAATCCATCTGTATACCTCCGTTCAGTAAGTTCCGAATATAATTTACATTATAGCACTGTGAGTATGTTTTCTCAACAGAACGCAATAAATGTTAACATTATATTCAAAAATCCCCTCATTTTCGATGAGGGGATTTTGAAATTGTTTGGAATATTAACCGTTTTTCTTGTGTATAAGCTTTAAAATTTGAATAAATACGGGGTAGATGACTGCGCTTACAGGCCAAATTATCCAAGTAATTTCCCACCTGTTTGTAATAAAGCTGGCGGCAAGATAGGCGGCGGTTATGATAAGCCAGTAAATGCTTGACAGCGGGCTTAAAAAAGCATTTTCCTTTTTAGCTTTTACGGAGTAGTCATTTTCCTGTAAAAGCTTTTTGTAGCTTCCCTCAATAATGCTTGTGCGTACAATCAGGTTCACACCGACGGACGCAATACACAGAAGCAGGCTTACACAAGCAGTAGCAATGTAGTCTTTATCCTCAAAAAGAATTGAAAGGGAAACGAGGGGTATAACGCTTAAAATGCACAGAATTATGCCAAGTGAAAGATGTCTTGTATGAGTTTCGGCATTTTCGTTTTGTTTTTCTTTTACCATACCTGTTACGCCGTAAGCGGTTTCAAAAATTTCTTTTTCAAGAAATTCAAATTTTTTAAGCTTTGCCGAGCTTGTCATAAATAAAAATACTGCAATTGCAACAAGAACCAGCAGGACTACAAGCCCGATTGCAGAACCGATTACTCCGAAACGCTCGTTTAAATCTTCAAATCCCGTAAGGAAAATTAAAACAGCAGGGGAAATAATACAAAGTGAAACTCCGAGAGCTGTCACAGGCGCGTTTTTTTCCTGAATTTTTAAAAATTCGTTGGCTTCCTGAAGCGAAATGCTGCGAAGAGGCGAGGAATTTGTATCATCACTTTTGAAATAACTGTTATCGAGATTTATTTCCGGTTCTAATTCGTCTTTTAGAAGATAATCGGTTGACACGCCGAAAATTTCAGCCATTTTAAGAATTTTCTGTAAATCGGGAACAGCCTGAGCGCTTTCCCATTTTGAAACGGACTGTCTTGAAACCGATAGCTTTTCCGCTAAATCCTCCTGTGACCAACCGTTCTTTTTTCTTTCGTTAGTTATTTTATCAGCTAAAATCATAATTCATCCTCCGATGCTGTTTAATTTGTAGCTTAATTATAGTTTTTTTAACGGTTGCTGTCTACCAACCATACCTTGCAATTTGTCAATTCACCGTTGCGTTTCGGATTTTAAAGGTATTTTACCGTTTCAGACAGCTCTTTTCTGCTGTTGTGATTCGGCAGAGGACCTGCGCCTTCGGCGGCAAAGCCTAAATCAAGAAGCATAAGTATTTCTTCGGATTCTGGCAGTCCTAAAGATATTTTCAGCTCTTCGGGATTAAAATTGTTAATCCAACAGCTCTGTACTTCAATATCTGCCGCCGCTAAAATCATCTGTGTTGCGACGATGGTTGCGTCTTCAACGCCTGAATCACGGGTTGAGCGAGGGTAATTGTAAGCACCGTTTTTATCGAATGCAACAACTAAAACCGTCCCTGCATTGTAACGGCAGGGCGTAGCGGCGTCAATTTCAGCGAGCGCTTCTTCACTTTCAATAACATATATGCGCTGTTCCTGCGAGTTTTTGGCGGTAGGAGCAAGCCTTCCGGCTTCAAGAATATAATTTAACTGTTCTTTGCTGATTTTTCTGCCGTCAAATTTTTTACAGGAATAGCGGTTTTTTAAAACCTCTGAAAATTCCATAATATCATCTCCGATTGAAATTGTATAATTATTGTATCACTTTTTTCTGCCTTTTTATAAGTAGGGCGGGGGCTTGCTCCCGCCGAAAAAGAAACAATTTTGTATACGGACTTGTTTAGTGTACTGATGCCATATATTTTGCTGATATAAAGAAAATAAATATAAAAGTAACGGCGGGAGCAAGCCCCCGCCCTACTATTTTCATTTTCACTTTAAATAGAAACGCCGTCAAGCACTGCAATACCCTTGCTTTTAAGCACTCTTTCAGCGGCGTCATTGTCGTCCACACGAAGAACTACATAAGCGCCGAGTTCGGTTGAAGCAGTAAAAGCGTACATATATTCAATGTTAACGCCTTCAAATGCAAAATCCTCTAAAATACTTGCAAGAGAACCTGCTTTATCGCTCATTTCTGCGGCAATGACGGGTGTAACGGTAACAACACAGTCGCTTGAGAGAATTTCCTTTGCTTTGTCAGTATCTGATACTATTAAGCGAAGAATACCGAAATCCTTTGTATCGGCAATGCTCATTGCGCGGATGTTGACATTTGCGTCAGCCAATGCTTTTACAATATCCAAAAGCTTGCCGGGCTTGTTTTCAACAAATACGGATAACTGATTTATAGCCATAACTTTTCTCCTTTTTTAATCGTGAAGCTTACGCTTGTCAATAACTCTTACTGCCTTGCCTTCACTGCGGACAACGGATTTAGGCGGTACTAAATGAACCTTGGGACCTATTCCGAGCATTGTGCGCATTGCGCCCTCCAATGCTTTTTCCTTGCTTTGTGTATCGCTTACCTTGTCTGAGAATTGGTCAGGAGCAAGCTCAACATTTATGTCAAGTGTGTCGCTGTTGTTAACACGGTCAACAATAATCTGGTAATTCGGCGTATAACCCTCGTTGAGAAGAACGGTTTCAATCTGGCTTGGGAATACGTTAACGCCTCGGATTATGAGCATATCGTCGCTTCTGCCCATAGGCTTGCACATTTTAACGTGCGTTCTGCCACAGGAGCATTTTTTACGTGTAAGAACACAAATATCTCTCGTTCTGTAACGGAGAAGCGGGAAGGCTTCTTTGTCAAGAGAAGTAAATACCAGCTCGCCCTTTGAGCCTTCGGGGAGAACCTCGCCCGTTTCAGGGTCAATGATTTCAGCATAGAAGTGGTCTTCGTTTATGTGCATACCGGTTTGCTCTTCACACTCGAACGATACGCCGGGACCGCTTGTTTCTGTAAGACCGTAAATGTCATAGGCTTTAATTCCGAGGCTCTTTTCAATGCTTCTTCTCATCTCTTCGGTCCACGGCTCTGCGCCGAAAATACCTGCTTTGAGCTTGTTGTCTTCGGGCTTGTAGCCTGCTTCTGCAAGAGATTCGCCGATATAAGCGGCATAAGACGGAGTACAGCAGAGAATTGTTGAACCCAAGTCCATCATAAACTGAATCTGACGGTCTGTGTTGCCCGATGACATAGGCAGTGTAAGACAACCGACCTTGTGTGAGCCGCCGTTAAGACCGGGACCGCCTGTAAAAAGACCGTAGCCGTAGCAAACCTGACAAACATCCTCGTTTGTACCGCCTGCGGCAACAATAGCGCGCGCACAGCACTCTTCCCAAAGGTCAATGTCGTGCTGAGTGTAAAATGCAACAACACGTTTTCCTGTAGTGCCTGAGGTTGACTGAATACGAACGCAGTTTTTAAGGTCTGTTGCAAGAAGTCCGTAAGGATAAGCTTCGCGAAGGTCTGCTTTGGTTAAAAACGGAAGCTTTTTTATATCGTCAACGCTTTTTATGTCATCAGGGGTTACGCCCTTTTCATCCATAAGCTTTTTGTAGTAAGGCACATTTTCATATACATGGCGAACCTGCTTTACAATTTTTTCATTTTGAATTTCCAAAATCTTTTCGCGTGGGGCGGTTTCGATTTCGGGCTGATAGTAATTTCCCATTTTATCTGCTCCTTTTTATGCGTTATAGCCTAATTCAAAGGCTTTTTTATTTACCTCAACAAACTGCGGTTTAACATTTTTTTCAATAGCCGCAATCCATTTGTCATAAGGAATGTCAAAGTATTTTGCAACTCTGCCCATAAGAACTATATTAACGCTTTTTGAATTGCCTGCTTTTTCGGCAAGTGAAAGTGCGTCAATATCGTCAACAAATACGCCCTTTGCTTTAATTTCCTCAATAATGCCGTCAGGGTACTGCGCCGCGCCCGTAATTACGGGCATCGGGTCGATTTCCTGAGTGTTTACAATGATTTTACCGCCTTTTTTAAGGCATTTAAGGTGTCTTGCGGCTTCAAGCTTTTCAAATGAAACAATAACGTCTGCCTCACCCTCTGAAATAACAGGGGAGTACACCTTTTCGCCGAAGCGGACATAGGTAACAACTGAACCGCCGCGCTGGCTCATTCCGTGAACCTCGCTGACTTTTACGTCATAGCCCTCGTCTGTAAGCAGTGAACCTAAAAGCTTGCTTGCAAGCAGGCTTCCCTGACCGCCTACTCCGACAATCATAATATTTTTAGTACTCATTTACCTGTCCCCCTTTTCGATTGCGCCTATTTTGCACATCTGCGTGCAAACGTCACAGCCAACGCACTGCGTTGCGTCAATGTGCGCCTTGCCGTTCTTCATACTGATTGACGGACAGCCTATCTTCATACACATTTTACAGCCTACGCACTTGTCGGAATTAACCTTAACGGGTGATTTCGGCTTAACATATTTAAGAAGCATACAAGGTCTTCTTGAAATAATAACCGAGGGAGCGTCAACCTTTAATTCCTCAAGAATTGCATCCTCGCACTCCTTAAGGTTATAGGGGTCAACAACCCGTACTCTTTCAATGCCTATGGCGTGGCAAAGCTCTTCAAGATTAACAGCCGCCGCAGGCTCACCCTTAATGTTGTAGCCTGTCGTCGGGTTTTGCTGATGCCCCGTCATACCTGTAATTGAGTTATCAAGAATGATAACCGTTGAGTTTGAATTGTTATACGCAATATTTACAAGACCTGTCATACCCGAATGCATAAAGGTGGAGTCGCCGATAACGCAGACGGTTTTCTCTTCGCTTGTTTTTCCGCCTGCCTTGTTAAAGCCGTGAATACCTGACACGGAAGCACCCATACAAAGTGTGGAGTCAAGGGCAAACAGAGGAGCGGCAGAGCCGAGTGTGTAACAGCCGATGTCGCCGAGCGCTGTAATTTTATGCTTAGAAAGTGTATAGAAAAGTCCTCTGTGCGGGCATCCCGAACACATAACGGGAGGACGCACGGGAATAGGCGTATCCGTTGCCGTGTTTTCGGGAACGGGAATACCGAATGCCTTGCGGATAGTATTCTGGTTAAATTCACCGAGTATTGAGAACATCTCTTTACCCGTACATTTTACACCTATTGTATTAAGGTGAGTTTCAATAATCGGGTCAAGCTCTTCAATGACATAAAGCTTTTGGACACTCTTTGCGAAATCCTTAATTAAATCTACGGGGAGGGGATTTACAAGACCTAATTTAAGTACCGAAACACTGTCGCCGAAAACCTCTTTAACATATTGGTAGCAAGTGCCGGAGCAGATTATACCTATGTCGGACTCTGCCTTTTCAACTCTGTTAAGAGGACTTGTTTCGCCGAGTGCGGAAAGCTTTTTTGTTCTCTCCTCAACAAACGGATGGCGTTTTACTGCGTTTGCAGGCGCCATTATGTATTTCTGAGGATTTTTTTCATATGCGGGAAGAGCAATTTCCTCTCTTTCGCAAAGCTCAACACTACCCTGTGAATGTGCAATTCTTGTGCACATACGGATTATAACGGGAGTGTCATATTCCTCTGAAATGCGGTATGCCTCTTTGACAAAAGCCTTAGCTTCAGCTGAGTCCGCAGGCTCTAACATAGGAACCTTTGCGGCAATTGCGTAATGGCGTGAATCCTGTTCATTCTGTGAAGAGTGCATTGCAGGGTCATCGGCTACAAACAAAACCATTCCGCCGTTAACGCCCGTGTAAGAAAGGGTAAATAACGGGTCAGCCGCAACATTAAGACCTACGTGCTTCATAGCGCACGCACTTCTGACGCCTCTGAGCGAAGCGCCGAAGGCAACCTCTGTTGCAACCTTTTCGTTGGGCGCCCATTCGCAATATATTTCGTCATACTTCGCGGCAAATTCCGTAATTTCGGTAGAAGGCGTACCGGGGTAGCTTGATACAACCTTAACGCCTGCTTCGTAAAGACCGCGGGCAATTGCTTCATTGCCGAGCATTAGTTTTTTCAAAAATATCACCTTTTTATATTTAATATTTATATTAGTTTATTTACCGAGGCTGTCGGTAATTTCTACCGTAGTTGTGCTGTCATAGCAGCTGAACATTTCGTCTGTTTTCTCAGGAAGAGTTTTCTGAGTAAGAAGGCTTACTATCGGTACAATAATCAAACCGCCCACCATTGCGAATACGCCTGAATACAGCGAGTTTGTAAATACGAATGAAAGGAATGAGCCGTCAGCGAATTTGAATGCGCCTAAGGATATGCAAAGCTGAATAATTTCAAGACCTACACCGTATATAAACGAAACAACAACTGCCGCCTTTGTTGTCTTTTTGTAGTAAAGACCGTAAAGGAACGGAGCGAGGAAAGCGCCTGCCAGCGCGCCCCAGGAAACACCCATCATCTGAGCGATAAACAAGCTTTTACTGCTTGCCTGTTTAATTGCAATAACAGCGGAGATTACAATGAAAACAACGATTAAAGCTCTCATTATAAGCATTTTTTTCTTTTCGGAAAGCGGCTTTTTGCGCAGCGGGGCGATAAGGTCAAGAGTAACCGTTGAACCGCTTGTAAGAACAAGGGAGGAGAGGGTGGACATTGACGCTGAAAGAACGAGTACAATAACTATTGCAATAATAATCGGGGAGAGCGTTGAAAGCATAGTGGGAATAACTGCGTCAAAGCCGTTTTTCTTTACATCAATATCATAAAGTCTGCCGAAGCCGCCGAGAAAATAACATCCGCCGGCAACAATAATTGCAAAAATTGTTGAAATTACAGTACCCTTTTTAATGGAATCCTCGTTTTTGATGGCGTAGAACTTGCCGACCATCTGCGGAAGCCCCCATGTGCCGAGAGAAGTGAGAAGAACAACAAATAAAAGGAAAACAGGATTCGGACCGAGGAAGGAGGAATAAGCGCCTGCCCAGCCTGCGTCGCCCGTATTTGCGGCAAGAGCCTTCGTAGCGGCAAGCAGACCGCCGTTATTGTGAAGTACTGCAAGAATAACGGCTACAATACCGCCAAGCATTATAAGGCCCTGAATAAAGTCGTTTATAGCCGTTGCCATATATCCGCCTATAAGCACGTAAATACCTGTCAGAACGGACATTACAATAACGCATACGGAATAGTCAATTCCGTTGTATGCCATTGAGAAAAGTCTTGAAAGACCGTTGAAAAGCGACGCTGTATAGGGAATAAGGAATACAAATGTAATAACCGACGCCGCAATTTTTAGACCCTTTGAATTAAATCTTGCGCCGAAAAATTCGGGCATTGTTTTTGAGCCTAAATGCTGAGTCATAATTCTTGTTCTTCTTCCGAGGATGCACCACGCAAGAAGCGAGCCGATAAATGCGTTGCCAAGACCTATCCAGGTTGAAGCAAGACCGAAGTTCCAGCCGAACTGACCTGCATAGCCGACAAATATAACGGCTGAGAAATAAGATGTTCCGTATGCAAATGCGCTGAGCCACGGCCCTACCGAGCGTGAACCTAAAACAAAGCCGTTAACATCGGTTGCGTGCTTTCTTGAGCGTACGCCTATAACTATCATAATTGCGAAAAAGCACACGATAAGCACAGACGTAATAATCATTGCTGAATTCATTTTCATTCTCCTTTAGCTGTTTATAATTTATACGGTATCAGCGGGCGTTTTGGTCTGAAACCAAATGGTCTGCGCCGTAAATTTTACGAAGAAGCGGTTTTTCGATTTTACCAGTGGGATTGCGGGGAACATCTGCAAAAATAATCTTTCTCGGACGCTTGTAACGTGGCAGACCGAGACAGAATTCGTTAATTTCCTCTTCAGTGGCGTTCATTCCGTCTTTAATTTTTATAATAGCGGCGGCAATTTCACCGAGACGTTCATCGGGAAGACCGATTACAGCCACGTCGCTTACCTTGTTGCAGGTGCGGATAAAGTCCTCAATCTGAACAGGGTAAAGATTTTCGCCGCCCGTTATAATAACGTCTTTCTTACGGTCAACAAGATAAATAAAGCCGTCCTCATCCCGCATCGCCATATCGCCTGTGTAAAGCCAACCGTCCTTTAAGGACTTTGCAGTTGCTTCGGGGTCATTGTAGTAACATTCCATTACTCCGTCGCCCTTAACGCAAAGCTCACCGACATCTTGCCCCGTAACTTCATTGCCGTTTTCGTCAACAATTTTGACCTGCCAACCGTAACCGGCAATTCCGATAGCGCCTACCTTATGTACGTTTTCAACGCCCAGGTGAACAGCGCCCGGACCGATTGATTCGGAAAGACCGTAGTTTGTGTCATACTGATGATTGGGAAAATATTCGAGCCAATGCTTAATAAGGCTTTGGGGTACGGGCTGAGCGCCGATGTGCATAAGCCTCCAGGCAGAAAGGTCGTAATTCTCTAATTTAAGCTCGCCTGAGTCGAGCGCATTTAAAATATCCTGCGCCCACGGAACGAGCAGCCAAACGATTGTGCATTTCTCTTTTGATGCGGCGTCTAAAATGAATTCAGGCTTGGTGCCTTTAAGCAAAACAGCCTTTGAACAGCTGAGAAGCGAGCCGAACCAGTGCATTTTTGCGCCTGTGTGGTAAAGAGGCGGAATACACAGAAAAACGTCATCTCTTGTTTGAGAATGGTGATTTTGCTCAACTCTGCACGAATGAATCAAAGACCTGTGCTTATGAAGTATTGCTTTGGGAAAGCCTGTTGTACCCGACGAAAAGTAAATTGCCGCATAATCGTCTTCTGTCAGCGGAATTTCGGGATTGATACTGCTGGAGTCAGCGCAAAGACTGTAATAATTCTCCGCAAAAGTCGGACATCCGTCGCCGACAAAAATGAGAAGTCTGTTTTTGCTTATTTCGTCTGCAATTTTTTCAACTCTGCCTATAAATTCCGGACCGAACACAAGCATATCCGCCTCTGCAAGTTCAACACAGTATTTAATTTCGTCCGATGCATAGCGGAAATTCAGCGGAACAGCCATAGCTCCCGTTTTCAGAATACCGAAGTAAATGGGAAGCCATTCAAGGCAGTTCATTAAAAGAATTGCAACCTTATCGCCCTTACCTATTCCTAAATTTATTAAAGCGTTTGCAAATCTGTTTGCTTTTTCGTTAAATACCGCCCATGTAATTTCTGTTCTGTAATATGAACGCCCCGTCGGTTCAACAAGCTCATAGTCACGCCAAGTTAAGCGGCGGTTATCCGAAATTTCGGGGTTGATTTCGACGAGCGCGGTGTCACTGCCGTGTTCGCTGCTGTTTCTTTCCAATAAATCTACTATTGTCATATTTTCACCTTTCCCGATAGAATTTTTATATGATATTGATTGTCGGTACAGTTTTGTGATATACTAAAATATTAGATAACGCAATACTGAAAGGACTTTTTAATAATGATAATCGATTTTCATACGCACACATTTCCGGACAAAATAGCCGCGCAGACTATAAAGCTTTTATCGGAAAAGGGCAATACAAAGCCTTACAGAGAGGGGACGCTTTCTTCTTTAAGAGAGTCAAATAAAAAAGCGGGAGTTGACTTTTCCGTGGTTTTGCCTGTTGCAACCTCACCCAAGCAGGTTGAGTCAATAAACAGACTCAGCGCAGAGAAAAACGGCAAAGACGGAATTTTCTTTGCAGGAGCAATTCACCCTGACTGCGAAAATATTGAAGAAATTCTTGATTTTGTTAAATCAAACGGATTGTTCGGAATAAAAATCCACCCTGACTATCAAGGCGTTTATTTTGACGATGAAAGGTACATTCGCATAATGCGGGAAGCCGTAAAGCGAAATCTTGTCACAGTTACTCACGCAGGAATTGACATCGGCTACCCTGACGATGTTCACTGTACGCCGCAAATGGTATTAAAGGTTTTGGAAAAACTAAACGGAATTATTGACAACAAGCTGGTACTCGCTCATATGGGCGGCTGTGATTTGCCCGACGAGGTACTCGAAAAAATTGTCGGAAAGCCCGTTTATTTTGACACCTCTTATGTGCTTGACCGTTACACCGAAAAATGCAGAGAAATAATTGAAAAGCACGGCTTTGACAAAGTACTTTTTGCAACGGATTCGCCGTGGAGCGACCAAAAAAAGTTTATAGACATTATAAACAGTTACGGTTTTTCCGAAAAAGACACGGAAAAGATATTTCATACCAACGCAGAAAAACTATTAAATATAATCAAGCCATAATAAAATATGGTATCATTTTACCGCCTGAAAGTCAAGAATTTCGACCTTTTTTGCGGTAGAAATCGAAGCTGTAAAATAGTGTATAATATACAAAAAATATGTTATCAAACAAAAGTGTCTGATACAGATATTAGTAGGGGACGATGACCACATCGTCCCATTTTTAACAGTGATTATAAACTCTGAAAAAAATTTTTTGAAAAATTTTTGTCAGTTTTTGCACATTTCCTGACTACTGTACGAAAGGGAGGGGGAAACCGTTTGAACAGCGCTGTGAAAAAACGGGCGGACGAAAAGCTTAAAGAAGCTTACAGCCGTTGCTATTTACCTTTAATTAAATACTGCAATGTCCGAATGGGCGATGCAAAGCTTTCAGCGGAGGATTGCGTTCAGGAAGCGTTTTTGGTTTATTACAACCGATTGCTCTCGGGAGAGGATATTGAAAATCCGAGAGCCTACCTTTACCGTACCGCAGACAATTTCCTTAAACGCGCAGTAGAAGCTTATGCACGGTCGCTTAAACGTACGGTTCCTTTAGAAGAAGCTGAAGAATTACAGTCAAAAGACCTGCCTTTCGAAACGGAAAATACAGATTATGACGCTCTGGCGCTAAAGCTGCTGAATACACTGAGCGAGCAGGAAAAAGAGTTCTACAGATTAAAATACATAGAACGACTGCCGCTGTCCGAAATCGCGGAAAAATTAGAGATCTCACCGACAGCCGCCGCCAAGCGAAGCTCAAGACTGAGAAAACAAATTAAAGAAAAACTTACAGACTTTATTGAATCTCAAAGCGAAGGAGGGATTTGAGATGGAAAAGCTTAGTTTGAATTCTGCAATACTCAGGCAGATTTTTAACGACAGTGAAGCAATAAACGAATTGAAGGAATATTTAAACTGCGTAATTGACGAAGAATTAAGTAAAGGCGACAGCGCCGACTGCGATTTAATAGACGAATGTATAAATGCTCTTGAAGAGCTGGAGCTTGAAAGCGCTGAGCAGGGACCGCATTTAACAGCTCTGCTTTCGGAGGAAAGGTTTGTAAAGGGAATTCAGAGAAAATCCGTCTTGCAAAAAGACCGATACAGAAAACTCGCTGTAATTTGCGCTTCGGCAGTAATTCTTTTTGCAGTAGGCTCTGTGAAAACTCAATCAGGTCAAACCGTCGCCAAAAAAATAACAAATAAAATAGCTTCTGTTTTCAGTATTGAAAATTTTGACCCGAAAAAAGACGGCACTGCTGAAATTTCTGCGCCGGAAACAACAGTACCTCTTGATACAACAGAGTTGACTACCGAAACAACAACCGAAAATCTTCCCGATTTATTGCAGGAGTCCACAACAAAACACAAGGAAAAGCCTGTTTATCTCGAAAAAATTTACGGTGTGCGTTCCAAAAAAATGAAGACGGAATATAAATTGGGCGAAGAGCTTGATTTAAACGGCTTACAGATTTTTGCAGTATACAGTAACGGAGCCGAAAAGCAAATACCGCTTGACGACTGTACCGTTTCAGTTCCGAAAAAATTCGGGCAAGATGTGGGAAGCTACAAGGTAACCGTAGCTTATCAGGAAAAAACCTATTCTTATGACGTAAAGGTTTATGCCGAAAAGAACAGCGCAGTTCTCAACTCGATTTACGGTACTTTCCCTGATGAGTTCAGCTTTAAAACCGAATCCTTTGACAATATGGATTTTTCGGGAATTAGGGTTACGGCGGTTTATTCCGACGGCAGCGAAAAGAACATTCCGATTTCGGAATGTGAAATAACCGTCGAGAAGAATTTTATGGATTTGGAGAATAAGGCGTTAGTAACAGTTGCCTATGAGGAACGCTCGTTTTCGTTTGTTATGACTAAGGAGGAACAAGTAAATGAAACAATTTAATGTATTTAAAAGGACGTTTGCAATAATTATCAGTACAGTGCTTCTGCTGTCTGCACTGCCAATCGGTGTGTTTGCCGAAACACCTTACTCCTTTGAATTTAAAGAGGTCGGCAACGAAGCAACTCTTGTGCGCTGTAACGCAGGTACTGCGACAGACATTGTTGTTCCCGACACGTACAACGGCAAGCCCGTAACGGTTATTGATGACGGCGCATTTACCGCTGTAACAGGAGTGAAGGTTGAGGGGACAGAAAATGAATATGCTTCCCGTAATGTAACGCTTCCGGTAACTGTAAAGAAAATAGGCTTTATGGCTTTCGGACTGAGCAATGTTGCTGTAACAAACTTAAATGAGCTTACCGCTCTCCAATATATCGGCGCTTATGCATTTGCTTGTTCGGAGCTGTCAGGTGACATCGTTCTTTCCGACAGTGTAACCTATGTCGGTGCGTCTGCCTTTACATACACGGCAATCACCTCTCTGCATCTCGGCAAGAATGTAAATTTACCTAATCCTGAAGCCTCTAAAAAAGTTATTCAGTATATGGTCGGCGGTTCATTGGCTGTATTTGCAAAATCGGCAGAGCTGTCAACCACAGCCGCTGAAAAGAGTATAGCGCTTTGCTGTTCTGATTTAAAAAAGATTACCGTTGATTACCGAAATCCGAATTACTGTTCGGTAAACGGTGTGCTTTACAGCAAGGATATGACAAAGCTTTACGCATATCCGTCAGGCAAACAGAACAATGTTTACATTATGCCGTCAACAGTTGACAATTTTTATAATGCTTTCGGCGGATTCTACATAAGTCCTGTTGTAATAATGGGAATGAAATTTGATATTTTTGACGGAAGCTATATTAAAAACAAAACAGACCTTATAAACAGCTCTAAATTTTCAAGCAATCTTAAAACCGTTGTAATTTCCGACAGAGTTTCGGAAATATCTGAAATTGCTTTTTACAATATGGGCATTGAAAGCGTTTTCATTCCGAAAAGCGTAACGAAGATAGGCAAGAAAGCTTTCTGGCACTGCACAGAGCTTACAACAGTCGGCTTTGACCGCAATTCCTCATTTAACTCTCTTCCCGAAGAATGCTTTAAGGACTGCACAAGCCTTAAAAATGTGACCTTCGGCAGAATTAAATATCTTGAAGCGCTTGTTTTCAACAACTGTTCAACTCTTGAAAGAATAGACCTTACAAATGTTATGTCGATTGAAAGCACTGCATTTGACGGATGCACAAATCTTACCGATGTTGTGTATCAGGATACTGACTCACAGGAGAAGGCGACAGTTTCCGCGCAGGCATTTGACAATATGGAGTCACTCGAAACGGTTATGCTCGGTTCTTCCGTCGAAAAGGTTGAGGCAAGAGCCTTTGCAAACTGCGCAAATCTTCAGACTGTCTACATTTCCGATGAAATTGAGAGCATAGATGACACAGCGTTTGACGGCTGTGACAACCTTACAATTGTTTGTCCCACCGAAGAGTGCTACGCTTACTCATATGCAGCCAAAAATAATATAGAAAAAACAACCTTGCAGGTAATGCCTATACCCAATCAGACTTATACAGGCGAGAGCATTGAGCCGGAGCTTACGGTTAAAGCGAGCGGCAAGGAGCTTACAAAGGGTAATGATTACAGCACATATTTTAAGGATAATATTGACGCGGGTCTTGCAACTGCGACTGTTATGGGTGAGGGTAATTACAGTATGTTCGCGTGCTGTTGCAAATTTGCAATCGTTCAGCGTGACATTAACGACGGCGTTGAAGTAAGCAAAATTGCTCCCCAAGTGCTTTGCGACGGTAAGGCAGAACCCGAAATCACACTTACCTATAACGGAAAAGCTCTTCAAAAGGACATTGATTATATAGTTGAATATATGGACAATACCGAAGTAGGAACAGCCACAGTAGCTGTAATGGGTAAAAACAATTTCGTCGGAGTTTATACTGCCGAATTTGAAATTGTTGTACTCCCTGAAAAGAACAGCGGCGATGCCAACGGAGACGGTGTGGTTGATACAAACGATTATGCTATGGTAAAAAGCTATGTATTGGGTCACGGAAGCTTGACTGCTGAGCAAATAGACTTTGCCGACTTTAACAAGGACGGCACCGTAGATGCCTTTGACGCGATAGCAATAGATGTCTTTATTCACAGTATGGCAAAGACAGATGACACGGTACAGTAAATTGTTTAACATTTTAAAATATTTTTCATATTTCTTCCTGAAATAAAAGACAGCCCCTCTCAAGCTCAGGCTTGAGAGGGGTTAGTCTGTTTTTAAGAATTATTTTTGCTGTAATGAATATCTTACTGTTTCCATTGCGTCTTTAGCGTAAAAGTCCGCGCCTATGCTGTCCGCATATTCTTTTGTGAGTACTGCTCCGCCTACAATAACTTTTACATCGGGCGCTTTTTCTCTTAATTGCTTTATGGTTTCCTCCATAGAAGGAACGGTGGTTGTCATTAAAGCGCTCAATCCCACAAGCTTTGTGTTTGTGCGCAATGCCTCTTCAACTATTTTTTCAGGAGCAACATCTTTACCCAAATCGTAAACCTCAAAGCCGTAGTTCTCCATAATCAGCTTAACAATATTTTTCCCGATGTCGTGAATATCGCCCTTGACCGTTGCAATGACAAATTTGCCCTTGCTGACTGTTTCAGCAGGCTTTTCTTTCAGCTTGCTTTTTATTTTCTCAAAAGCCGCAGACGCCGCCTCGGCGCTCATAAGTAATTGGGGCAAATACATCGTTTTGTTTTCAAAGCCCTTGCCGACAATGTCAAGCGCAGGAATAATCTGCGTATTTACAATGCTGAGCGGTTCGGTATTCTCTAAAAGTAAAGACGTAATTTCAGCCGCCTTGTCCTTTAATCCCTTAACAACAGCTCTTTGAAGCTCGCTTTGCGCGTCAGGCAAATTACTGCTTACGGAAGAATTTGATGTAACAGAAGCCTCGGAAACTGCATATTTTTCAATATTTTCAATGAAATCAGAGCAGTTTTCGTCAAGTCCCTTTAAGGCTTTAAAGGAGTAATAGCTTTTCATCATTTCATTTGAATTCGGGTTCATAATAGCGGCGGAAAGACCGTTTTCGAGAGCGAGAGTGAAAAATGCGCCGTTCAGAATATCCCTGTGCGGAAGTCCGAAGGAAACATTGGAAACACCTAAAGAGGTGTGGCACTTTAATTCGTTTTTAATGGTATTCAACGATTTTAAAGTTGCAACGGCAGATTTGTTATCAGCGCTGACGGTCATCGCGAGTGTGTCAAAAATCAGGTCTTTTTTTGGAATTCCGTATTCCTTTGCCGTGTCAATAATTTTTTTCGCAATTTCAACCCGTTTTTCAGCTGTGTCGGGAATTCCGTCCTCGTCAAGAGTTAAGCAAACAACCAAACCGCCGTATTTTTTTACGAGGGGAAAAATTTCCCGCATATTTTCCTCTTTGCCGTTTACGGAATTTATCATAGCTTTGCCATTATAATGCCGCAAAGCCTTTTCCATTGCATTTATGTTCGTCGTGTCTATCTGCAAGGGCAGGTCAATAATGGATTGCAGCTCAAAGCAGACCTTTTGAAGCATTTCTTCCTCGTCAATTTCGGGCAGACCCACGTTTACGTCAAGAATGTGAACGCCTTTTTCCTGCTGCTTTAAGCCCTCATTTAAAATGTAGCCTATATCGTTATTGCGCAGCGCCTCTTTAAACAGCTTTTTACCGGTGGGGTTAATCCGCTCGCCGATAAGTACAGGAACTTGGTCAAATTCAACAGCGTGAGTATATGAGCTTACCATGGTAACATTTTTGTCTGTAACAGGCTTCGGCGTTATTTTTTTTACTCTTTGTACGGTTTTTGAGATATATTCGGGATTAGTTCCGCAGCAGCCGCCCAAAATGCGTATTCCGTCACGGGCATAATTTTCCATTAAGTCTGAAAATTCTTCGGGTAAAACCCCGTAAACTGTTTGTCCGTCAACGGATTTCGGCAGTCCTGCATTGGGCTTTAAAAGAACGGGAAGAGATGAGTATTTAAGATATTCGCTGACAACGCTGCGAAGCTCCGCAGGACCTAACGAGCAGTTAGCGCCTATTGCCTGAACACCCAAGCCCTCAAGCATTGCGACCATAGCGGCAGGGGATGCACCTGTCATAAGACAGCCGTCCTCACCGTAGGCGTTAGAAACGAATATAGGCAAATCTGCATTTTCCTTTGCGGCTAAAACGGCTGCTTTAGTGTCAAGAGAATCGTTCATTGTTTCAATGAAAATAAGGTCAACGCCGCATTCGGCGCCGATTTTAACCGTTTTTGCATAACATTCAACGGCTTCATCAAAGTCAAAATCACCGTAAGGCTTTAAAAGTCTGCCGAGAGGACCTATGTCAAGCGCAATAAATTTTTCCTGTGTTCCGTTGCTCGTTTCCCTGGCTTTTTTGGCATTTTTCACAGCGGATTCAATTATTTCTTCAAGCTCTTCTTCGCTGAATTTCAGGCAGTTTGCCCCAAAAGTATTTGTGTTTACAATATTTGACCCTGCGTCAAAATACTGACGGTGAATGTCTGTAATTTTATCCGCATGGGTAATGTTCCACCTTTCCGGAAGCTCGCCGGGTAAAAGCCCCTGCTTTTGCAAAAGCGTACCCATTCCGCCGTCAAGAAAGACAAAATTATTTTTCATATAATCTAAAACGGTCATTATTTTTCCTGCTTTCTGAATATGCAATCCGTTTTTTTGCAGTCGCCGCATTTTTGCTTTACGGAGCTACTGTATTTTTCATATTTTATTCCCATTATTGCCGTTACGGATTTTGAGGGCGACATTAAAAGGCTCTCATTTAACGAAACGCCGATTTTTCTGTTACAGTCAAGCAATGCGAACATTTCTGTTTGCGATTCAAGGGGAAAATCACTGTAACCCGGTGAAAATCTTCTTGTAATATATTTATTCTCATTTTGCAGTTGATTTTTTATGTCGCCGCAAAATGTGTCGCAAAGGTTTTCTATCCGCTCTGCGCCGTATGCATTTGCTAAAAGCGCCTTAACGGGAGATATTCGTTGCTGTTTTGCAATGTATCGGTCAATGCTCAGACCGACTGTCGCCGAAAAAACAATAATTTCTCCGCAGCCTTCAAGCAGCTTGGCAAGAGCTTTTGAATGTACGCAAAAGGGGAGAACAGGCTCGCCTTGTTCCCATAAAAGCTCTGTTCGCCTGTAACATACTTTATATGAGAAAAGGTCTTTAATTTCATTCTTTACATTTTCAAATGTTTGGCTTAATTCTGCGTTAATTTCGTTTTGATTTCCGAGAAAACCTGCATAACGCCAGATTTCACTTTCCGCTGCGGGCAGTATTTCATTTTCACGGTAGTTTTTCACAAATACCGTATTTTCATTCATTAAAATCGCCTCAATCCGAAAAGCTGTTGCCTAAAATCGCCGAAAGATTTTGCTGAATACCTTTTGCAATGTCAGGCTTGTTCATTGAGTAAACGTGTACGTTTGTAATTCCGTTGGCGTAAAGGTCAATAATCTGGTCTGTGGCGTAAGCAATGCCTGCTTGCTTCATAGCCGCAGGACTTGTCCCGAATTTATCGACAACAGCTTTAAAACGCTGAGGCATAAATGCGCCGGAAAGCTTAATAGCTCTTTCAACCTGATTGGCATTTGTAATGGGCATAATTCCGGGAAGCACGGGAACGGTAATCCCCGCTTCTCTTATTTTATAGAGAAAATTGAAGAAAAGATTGTTATCAAATACCATTTGCGTTGTGAGAAAGTCTGCGCCTGCGTCTACTTTTTCCTTTAAATGCTTAATGTCTTCCCTCTGATTTGTACTTTCGGGGTGAACCTCAGGGTAGCAAGCCGCGCCTATACAAAATCCGCCTTTTTCACGGATTTCACTGATTAAATCGACAGCGTAGCGGTAATCCCAGTCTTTTCTGTCGGAATTCAGAAGCTCAGGTGTAAGGTCGCCCCTGAGAGCCATAACATTGGTTATGCCCGCATTCTTCATATCGTTTATACGTTTTTCAACCAGTGCTTTGCTTGATGAAACACAGGTCAAATGAGCGAGCATAGGAACGCCGTATTTTTCCTTGATATTTTTTGCAACGGACAAAGTGTAATCGCTTGTTCCGCCGCCTGCGCCGTATGTAACGCTCATAAACGACGGATTCAGCGCGGCAATTTCCTCGGTTGCGTTTTTTACGCTCTCAAATGACGTTTCTTTTTTAGGAGGAAAAACCTCGAACGAAAGCGACATATTATTTTTATTTAAAATTTCAGTAATTGTCATATATCTCAATCCTCTTTCTTTAACTTTAGATTATATCATTAAGAAAAACTTCTTTCAACATAAATTTATTTAATATTAAGCTTAAATATAGAAAAAATAAAAAATGTATGATAAAATAAAATAAAAACAAAAGAAAAGGTGCATTAAAATGGATAATAGAGCGTTGTTTAAATTGTCTTACGGAGTTTTTATTCTTTCTTCAAAAAGCGGTGAAAGCTTTAATGCCTGCATTACAAATACTTGTATGCAGATTGCAAACGACCCTGTAAGAATAGCAATTTCGGTTTTGAATTCTAATTTAACCTGCGATTACATTAAGGACAGCGGAGTTTTTTCAGTTAGCGTGCTTGATAAAACCTGTATTTTTGATACAATTAAGCATTTCGGAATGCAGTCAGGCAGAAATGTGAATAAATTCGAGGGTGTAAAAATGCCTCTCGATTTAAACGGTGTGCCTTATATGCAGTGGAGTACATGTGCCGTAATAAGCGCAAAGGTTACAGAGAGTATTGACCTTGGCACGCATACGATGTTTATTGCAGAGGTAACCGATATGAAAGTGCTGAGCGATGAAGAACCGCTTACTTATGCCGATTATCATAAGGACGTAAAACCGAAGCCTCAGAAGATAGATGAAAAGAAAAAGATTGTCGGCTGGAGATGTAAAATCTGCGGATATGTTTATGAGGGAGAAAAACTGCCTGAAGATTTCATTTGCCCGCTTTGCGGCCACAGCGCCGACGATTTTGAACCGATTTACGAATAATTTAAAAATCAGCGCATAGCCTGACTGCCGATTTTACGCCAAGGGCTATACGCTGATTATAAATAAATGTATTGCTATGAAATTACAGCAGATAGTATAAGCTCTGCAGCGGTATATATTTTTTAAAGAAAAAACAGTTGTCTGTCGGTTACGGTCAACCGACAGATTTTTTCTGTTTACTTAACTTTTGCAATATAAGGTTTTGGCCTTTAAAGAGTTTAATAAAAAAGTCAAACAACCATCCGTATTTAATATAGTCGCTGTTATTGTCATTGGGATATTGACCGTCAGGTGTGTTAAATGCGTCCGCTTCAAATTCTATTGCCATATTTTGAATTTTTTCAATTTGCCGTTCATCTGCACACACCTCAATCACGCAAGAGGTAATATCGGTAAACCCCAATTCTTTCAGCATAGGATCAGAAGAAATTAACTTTACTTCGATTTCCGGACAAAGCTCCGCTAAACACTCTTTTAATTTTAAATATATATTTATGTTTGTTTCTTATATCATTAGTTATTTCTCCTTGGAAGGTTTTACACTTTGCGTAAAATAGAAAATGAAATCCTTTAAGTCTGAAGATAAAACTTTTTTCAGCGTAATGATATAAAATAGAGGATTTTTACAAGGCATAATGAGGATTTGAACCAACGGTTTTGTATTTTCTCCGCAGGCTCATAACCCTGCAGGATTTTTTTGTAATTGTGTTAGAAAAACCGTTAGAAATGGGTTGTATTTAAAATATAGTAAAAAATAAAAAAGCCTTAAAACCTAACGATTTCAAGACTTTTCAGTGGTTGCGGGGGAAGGACTTGAACCAACGACCTTCGGGTTATGAGCCCGACGAGCTACCAACTGCTCTACCCCGCGATATTTACTTGCCACTCGAAGAGTGCCTTATAATAATACGATATTTTATCTGATTTGTCAACCCTTTTTGAAAAATTATATTTGAATTTTCAAAAGCGAATTTTATAAATCGGAAAAGCAGAGTTAATTTAAAAGGGAAAAATGCTTTTTCTGAAAATTTAATAATTGACAACACAAAAATAATATATCTGATTTTAAATTTATATTGTTATTTATTTGCATTTATGCTAAAATAAATGTAGCCATTTATTTTAAAGGATTTATATGTCCCTTTTCCTCTGCCTTACGGCATACCGGCAAAGATGGACGAATTTTAACATAACGCAAACTTTTTATAATAAAATAATTACATAAACTTATTTCAAACGAAAATAAATATAATAAAAGAAAAACAGGAGTTGATTTTTATGGCATTAGGCGAAAAGGTTGAAATCACAACGAGCGACCCTCAGTTAAAGCTTGAAATTTACAAGGGTCATTACGCAACAGCTCACGGTCATTCAAATTATTATATTGACATTGCAAAAAACAAGGCAAATTTGAATCAGGCAAGGGCGGTGGCAAAGGTGCTTGCCAAGAAATATAAGCACACCACCATGATTGACACAATTTTGTGTCTTGACGGTATGGAGGTTATTGCGGCGTGCCTTGCAAGCGAGCTTACAAAAGCAGGATATATGAACATTAACAGCAGTAATGAGATTTATATTCTTACTCCCGAGCATAATTCAGGCAGTCAGCTTTTCTTCCGTGACAATACAGCCCCGATGATTAACGGCAAATTCGTTCTTATTGTCGCGGCGTCGGTTGCAACGGGCTTTACCGTTAAATCGGCGGTTGAATCGGTAAATTATTACGGCGGACACCCCATAGGCATTGCTTCAATTTTTGCAACGGTTAAAGAGATTGAAGGCTTGGAGGTCAATTCTGCATTCAATCCCAACGATTTGCCCGGGTACAAAACGACTTTGGCACACGACTGCCCGATGTGCAAAAACGGCGAGAAAATCAACGCGCTTGTAAATTCCTTCGGCTGTTCACAGCTTTGATAATATATTGAAATTTATTATAAAACTCTGCTGTATCTGTCTTTCTGGTACGGCAGAGTTTGCTTTTTCAGCATTTCGGTTTACTTTTTTGTCGATTTGTGATAGCATTTAGACAGGAAAACAATATTTTGCAATACGTTTTATGAGGTATTATGATGGATTTTTCAGAAGGTAAAAAGTACGGTATGCACCGCCGTTTGCGCACAAAGCTGCAGGATGCGTTTGATGTAAGCTATGATGTAACTCAGATACGGATTGACTCTTTTGACGATTTTGAAAAAGAACTGCTTACGCCGTTTTTGCGCTCATCGGGGGTGTTTTACCGAGGGGAGCGCATCTGTTCGCCGTCACGCCGTCTTTTGCCGACTTTTTTAAGGCAGGAGGCACTTTCAAGTGATGAACTTTACACCCATATAGACGCAAAAGCTTTGTTCGATTTTTATACCGGCAAAAAAGCATTTACCGATGTTTACACCACGCTGTACGGCGCGCCCGACCCTGAAAATCAATATAAAATGCTCGCTTTTGCACAGCATTACCTTGATGTAAGCCCTTTTATTGATTTTTCGGCAAGTCTTTACGTCGCGATGTCTTTTGCAATGAAGGGACGTACGGAATTTGCTGACGATATTGTGATTTACACTGCATTCGACATCGGTGACGATGACACAACGACCGATGAAAATGAAGTTAACGAGTGGCTTTCGAGGTACAATGTGGGTATTGTGCGTGCGGAATCGAAAGAGGAATTTTTAAAGCTGCTTGCTTCACGGCGAAAATCGAGCGATGAGATCGGAAATCCGCTTTTGTCGGCTCAAAAAACGCTTGAATCGCTTTTGAACGGCGTTTCACCCACGGCAAAGCTTGTGAACATTCCCACTAACGATTTAATGAAATATCAACAGGGCGTGTTTTTACTGTTAAATGATTTTTGCCTTATGGATACGGCATATTTCACCAAGGCAGTGCGTCAAAGCTTTGTTATTAAAAAATATGTGATAGATAAAGCGGTTTGTCCCAAGCTGCAAAAACTGTTGCAGGACAAGGCTCCGCAGTACCGTTACCAATGCCTTTTGGATATTTCGGAGGCTGTAAAGGGCTGATTTTACGTGCTGTATTTTTTTATTCTGAGCGGTTTTATAAAATGGAATCGGTAAGGAAATTCAATATTGTTGATTATTAAGAATTACGGGACGGTTGTGTGCAATCCGCCCCGTATATTTTATTTTTTTGTAATATTAAGTATAGATTCTTTTAACAGTTTTTTAGCATTGAAAGCGTGAAATTAGAAATATGAATATTGAAAAAACAGTTTTGATGTGATAGAATACTGACTACGTTAGGAGTGAAAAGATTTGGCTGAAAAGAAGACAGAAATCTCAAAAAGCGAAATTATGAAATCTGCGATAATTCCGATAACAGCGGAAATAATGTTAAACCGAATATACCGAATACCGATACACGAAGCGGAATTATAACGGCAGTTTTGGTGGTTGTCGCGGCGGGTACATTCGGCGCAGTTGCATTTATTAAGAAGAGAAACGAAGATTAAAAGATAAAATAAGCGGCAGAGTGTAAAGCTTTGCCGCTTATTTTAAACATATCTATATTTCTCTTTGAAGATAAATCATATCTTGAAGCCGAACACCGCACTCATAAATCGGATGTTCATAATTGTCGGTGAAAAAATCCTTAATGATATGTGAGCGGACAAATCCGCATTTTTCATAGAACGGCACAGTTAAAGGGCTGTCGCCCGTTCCGACCCGTAAAACAGAGAAACTGCCTGAATATTCCTTAATCAAAAAGTCAATCAAGGCTTTACCGTAGCCTTTTCTTTGCGCTTCAGGGGCAACGGCAATATTCTTAATTTCAAGAACGCCGTTTCCTTCATCAGTAACGACACATTCGGCTTTTACTCCGCTGTCATTCAAAACGTACATAACACCTTTTTCAAGGTAGCGGTCAATCATATTTTCCTGTTCGTCAGCCAAAAGCAGAAGTGAAATAAACTGCTTTTTATTTTTGTCAATTCGTAATATTTCCATATTTATTGGATATATTCCTTATATTTTTCGGCAAGCGAGACGGGCATTACTGCATCAATTTTGGTGCCGTCAGCGGTATATTCCTCTGTATATATTTTTCCGTTGCTTCGTATATCATTTAAAATTGCGCCTTTGGAAAAGGGAATAAGCATTTTAACACGTGTGCATTTTTCCTTTAGACAGTCTGCAACGGCAGAGAGCAGCATATCGAAATTTACCTGATGCAGTGCGCTTATCATTACAGTCTTTCCGAAAGGAATAAGGTTATAAACATCGCCCGCTTTGTCGCACTTATTGAGTACGGTTATAATATTGTCGCCGTTTTGCCCAAGCTCTTTAAGTATTTCAGTTGTAATTTCCGCTTGCTCGGAGCAATGCGGGTCTGAAGCGTCGCATACGTTTAAAATAACATCTGCCAATGCCGCTTCCTCAAGAGTCGATTTAAATGCACTTACAAGGTCATGGGGCAGACGGCTGACAAAGCCTACTGTGTCAATAAGCATTACTGCCCTCCCGTCAGGAAGAGTAAGCTTTCGTGAGGTAGGGTCAAGAGTTGCGAACAGCTTGTCCTGAGCTAATACTCCGGCATCTGTCAATGCGTTCATAAGTGTGGATTTACCTGCATTTGTGTACCCGACAAGCGCGACTGTCGTTACACGGTTTTTCTCTCGCCTTGCCCGAAGGTAGCCTCTTCTGCGGTCAATTTCCCGAAGCTCTGCCGAAAGGGCGTTGATTCGTCTCATAATGTGACGGCGGTCGCTTTCCAATTTGCTTTCGCCCGGTCCTCTTGTGCCTATGCCGCCGCCGAGTCTTGACATTTCCTTGCCCTTGCCCGAAAGACGCGGAAGAGCATATTTAAGCTGTGCAAGCTCCACCTGCAATTTGCCCTCTCGGCTTTTAGCTCTCAGAGCAAAAATGTCAAGAATAAGCTGAGTGCGGTCAATAACCCTGACGTTAGTGTGATTTTCAATATTTCTTATCTGCGAGGGGGTAAGCTCTGCATCACAGATAATCACATCAACATTTTGATTGCTGCAATAAAGCTCTGCTTCGGCAAGCTTTCCTGCGCCGATATACGATGCTCCGTTCGGCGCTTCTCTTTTTTGCAGAATTTCACCTACAACTTCAGCGCCTGCGCTCTCCGCTAACAGCGCAAGCTCCGCAATTGAGCTTTCAGCATCAAATTCGCCGGTGTCAACTGACAGAAGCAAGGCTTTTTCAGGCTTGTTATTTATTTCGTAAAATTCCATATTTTTAAAATATACTCCTAAAAAACACAGGCGGGATTTTCACCCGCCCGCTTTTTTGAAATTCTTGTGATTAGCAGCCACAGCCGCAGTCACAATCACAGCCGCAGTCACAGCCGCAGTTATTTCTGCGATTGTTGCAAGGATTGCAGCAAGGTGTGCAGCAGTTGTTGCAGCCGCAATTACCATCAGAAAGAAGAATAATGATGATAATGAGGATTAACAACGAGTTATTTCCAAAGAAATTTGACATTATGTTTCCTCCTTCCCAAAGGCAGTATGTTCGTAACCTTCAATACATCTTATGTGAAAGGTGAATTTGTGTTACGGGAAAGAGAAAAAATAATAAAACCGTTAAATCAGCGAAAGCTTATATATTGTAGTTGAAATGAAATGCTCGTTTGCATCAAAAACATAATTTTTAAACTCAGGGATATTTGAAGCATTGGGAAAATACTGAGTTTCAAGGCAAAAGCCTGTTCTGAAATCCATCGGCTTGCCCTGTTTTCCGAGCTTTCCTTCAAGGAAATTGCCAACATAAAGCTGAACGCCCGGCATATCTGTAAAGCAGTCAAGCTTTACACCGTTCGGCGCAACTGCTGTAGCGATAAGGCGTACTTTTCCGTCATAATCGTTGAGGGCAAAGTTGTGGTCATAGCCGTTGCCGGCCCGTAACTGTTCATCGTCAACGGTTATATCTCTGCCGATTTGCTTCGGCTCTCTGAAGTCAAAGGGAGTGCCTGTTACGCTGCGGATTTCGCCCGTCGGCATAAGTCCGTCGCCCATAGGGGTGAATGCGTCCGCGTTGATGTAAAGCGTATGGTCAAGAATATCTCCGCTGTCTACGCCCTTAAGATTAAAATAAGCGTGGTTTGTAATGTTAAGAGCTGTTTTTTTATCGGAAACAGCGTCGTATTCAATTTTAATTTCATTGTCATCTGTAAGCGTATATTTTACCTTTGTAAGAGTATTTCCCGGAAAGCCTTCCTTGCCGTCGGGGCTTAAATAAGAAAACTCAACGGAAGAGGTATCTGTGATTACTGCGTTCCAAACAGCAGTTGCAAAATCGCCGTTGCTGTGCAGGCACACTTCGCCGTGCGTTTTTGTAACGGGAATTTTTTTGCCGTCAATTGTTATTCCGCCTGCTGAAATTCTGTTTGCAACAGGACCTACAACAAGACCTTGATAGTCATGGCGGTTCTCAAAGCCGTCCATATCGTCAAAGCCAACCAAAACGTCAATTTCCTTGCCGTCTTTGTCTTTAATATAAGCCGCTTGAAGCGCCGCGCCGAAGGTAATGCAGTTAATTTTTACGCCGTTTTTATTTTCAATAAGAAAAGAGTCGACTCTTTCACCGTTTTTTGTTTCGCCGAATACAGTTTTAGTAACGCTCATAATTAACACTCCTTAATTTTTCCTGTATAATTAAGTATATATTTTTAAATAGTTATTGTCAATAGAAAGAGCGAACGCACAGCTGTAAAAAATATTTTCCCCAAAACTCTTTTAATTAAATCCTTTATGTGATAAAATAATTTATTATTACTTGATTTTCGGAGGTGAGAGTGTGTATTCGGCGGATGTGAAATATTTAGCGTCATCCTTTTCCGTTCCGGCAAAGATAGCGGACGAAATGCTGACGCGCTGTACGGGAGAACAGCTGAAGGTAATACTTTGTATTTTGCGAAATCCCGGTATTGATGATAACGGATTAGCCGAAAAAACAGGGCTTTCCGCCGACGCTGCCGCTGAATGTGCGGATTTTTGGGCAGACGCAGGGCTGATTGTTTCGGAAAAAACGACTTTGGATTTAACAGCTTCGGAAAAAGACAGTAAAGAAACGGCAGAAGAGGTTTCCGTACCGAAAATTGTACCGCTCTTAAAGCCGACTCAGCAGGAAATTGACAAGGCTCTTGAAAAGAGCCGTTCGCTTAGAAATTTGTTTAACGAAGCGCAGCAAATCCTCGGAAAAACCTATGGGTATACAATGCAGAGCTTGCTTTATAATATTGTTTACTATTACGGGCTTTCACAGGATGTTGCCAATCTGCTTTTGAATTTTGCAAAATATGCCGACACCTGCTCTCAGCAGGAATTGCTTAAAATTGCGAAGTATTGGTCTGAGAACGGAATAACGGACTGCTCTGCCGCCAACGATTTTATTCACAGGGCAACTAAGGGCAGAAAGCTGTTTTCAGAGCTTGCCGAATTAACTGGGAATGCAGACTCATCGCCTACGTTTGCGCAGTATGAGCTTCTTTGCAAATGGATTTTATGGGGCTTTGACGCAGAGTGCGTTGCAAAAGCTCACAGTATAATGAAGTCGGAAAAAGAAACAGGCACGCTTAATTACAGAAATTTTCAGTATATGGACAAGGTGCTGAAAGGCTGGCACGAAGCGGGAGTTCACACTGTAAAGGAAATAGAAGCGGCGCCGTCAAGTGCTTTTGAGCAAAAGAAAAAGCAGAAGCAGAAAAAGGAAACATCATTTGACATTGAGCTGGTAAAAGAAAAATCCAGAGACAGAACCAGAGATATAGGAAATATGAAAAATAAGAAAAGAACGAGGAGGGCATAAAAGTGGCGTATTCAAAAGAAATTTACGAAAAGGCACTGACTGAAATTAAAAAACGGCGCGCCGATGCCGAAAAAAAGGCTGAAGCACGTTGCGAAGAGCTTTACGAAAAATGCCCTGATTTGAAATATATTGATGAAAAGCTGTCTGAAACAGGTATTAAACTTGTAAAAGCTTTTGCCTCTTCACCTGAGGATGCGGAAAAATTACTCAAAAAACTGAAAAAAGATAATGTGGCTCTCAATAAAGAAAAAAAGGATATTTTGACTGCTATGGGTTTGCCGGCGGATTATCTTGATGTTCACTATGGCTGTGAAAAGTGCAGTGATACAGGCTTTTATGAGGAGCGGGATGAGAAAAAGGGCGTATCCCATGGTACAAGGCTTTGCTCCTGCCATATAGAGCTTCTTAAAAAATTGGCATCTGAGGAAATGTCAATGCAAACCCCGTTGGAGCTTTCCTCATTTGACGATTTTGATTTGTCGTTTTATAAAAATGACAGGGAAACTCTTGAGCAGATGAAATATATTTTTGAAACGTGTGTTTCATATTCCCGAAACTTTGACCTCGATTCTGCGAATTTGCTTTTTTACGGCAGAACGGGTCTCGGAAAAACGCATCTTTCTCTTTCAATAGCAAACGAAGTAATTAAAAAGGGCTATAATGTAGTTTACGGCTCTGTAAATAATTTCTTTGCGAAAATTGAGTATGAAAAATTCAGTAAAGGTAATGATACTTATACTTTAGACTTGCTTTGCGGCGCTGATTTGCTGATTTTAGACGATTTAGGAATGGAATTTGCGACAACCTTTACAAACTCCGCTTTATATACGATAATCAATACAAGGATATGCAAAAGTCTACCGACTGTTATCAGTACGAATCTTTCGCCTGACGAGCTTCGCGACAAATATCACGAGAGCATAGTTTCAAGAATTGTAGGCACATTTGAAACGCTGGAGTTTTTAGGCAGAGACATAAGACAAAGCAGTAATTAGGGAGTGATTCGATGTTTGACGCATTAAAAG
>CANARN010000005.1 GCA_947364045.1 uncultured Clostridia bacterium | reverse complement strand
ACTTCTTTTACAATTTCTTCCTCTTCACTCCTTTGTTCAGTTTTTAAGGTGTATTGTATCAGTCCTGTGTATAGCAGGACTTTTTTGTTTTGGGGATTTTATTATGATTATTTATTTAGTTGATTATGAAAATGTGGGTGTTTCCGGCTTAAACGGTTTATCAAAATTAGACGCTAACGCTAAATTATATATTTTTTATTCAGAAAATGCAGACAAATTGACATTCGGGTTACATAAACGCTTGTGTGAGTCTAATGCTTCTATTGAATATATGCGGGTTGATGTGTCAAGCGGTAAAAATGCTTTGGATTTTCAACTCTCATTGCAGGCAGGTATATGTTTAAAGGAAACTCCGAATAGTTATATTTATATTGTAAGTAAGGATAAGGGCTATGACTGTTTATCTAAAATTGCAAATAAATATAATTCTAAATTATCGAGGGTTGAGGATTTGACCAATTATTTAAAAATCTTTCTTGATCCAAAAACTAATCAATTAGAAGAAATATCTGATGATTCTGAAACGGGAATTGAAAAGCTACAGAAATCAATTTACGACTGTATTGCCAATTTGGATTTGTGCGGATTAGACCCAAGTGAACTTTCTGAGAAAATTGCTCAGATTTATGTTAAATTCAAAACAAAAAATACAATAAATGCGCACATAAGTAAGCTTGTAAAAAATAACGTTTTACATCAACGGATATGCAAAGCAATATATCCATTGTTAAAAGAAAAGAACTGATTATTTACATTTATATTGCTATTTTAATTTTTTTGTGCTATTATAATTTTATTAACCGAAATAATAATATTAATAATATTAAATGCTATGAAACTGAAAATTTTGCCCTATGAGCTGAGCATTTGCAAATTAAATCCGAATAATAGTTTGGATGTAGATTTTATATATACTCTTGATTTTTATTTTCTTGCCAAGACAGATGATGAAATATCTATTGTCTGCAAAACTGCGGATGTACCGTCAGATGCAGTTGCGCGTGACAACGGCTGGTGTGGATTTTATTTTGAAGAAACGCTGGATTTTTCTCTTATAGGCGTTCTGGCAAAGATTTCCGCTGTTTTATCTGAAAATAATGTCGGAATTTTTGCTGTTTCTACTTATAATACGGATTATATTCTTGTAAAAACCGAAAATTTTGACAGAGCAGTGTCCGTTTTAAAATCAAACGGTTATACTTTTCTTAACGACTAATTATATAAGGAGCTTTTTATATGCCGTTTATTGATGTTAAGACCTCGTGTAAATTTAACGATGAGAAGATTGAAAGAATTAAATCAGATCTCGGCAAAGCCATTTCTTTAATCCCCGGTAAGAGCGAAAATTGGCTGATGGTGAATATCACAGATAACTGCAATCTTTATTTTAAGGGTAATGATAATAAAAATACCGCTTTTGTAAATGTGAGCATTTTCGGTGAAACCTCAAAAGCAAACTGTGAAAAATTAACTGCCGAAATCTGCAATATCCTTGAAAATTCGGCAGGGATACCGTCTGACAGGGTATATGTGAAATTTGAATTTTCTGATATGTGGGGATATAATGGCTTTATGTTCTAAGCTTTAAGTTGAAAATTGCGGGTGTGAAATTAAATGAAATCTATGAAATCGGTTAAGGCGTTTCTGTTTTGTGTTGCGGCTATATTGACTGTTATGTTTGCGATAGCTGTTTCAAAACCGAATAATAATATCAGAACCGACGCAGCTAAAGCCTCTGATACCGTTGTTAACTACAACAGCAATACGGTTGCTTCGGAGGATTCTGCTTCACTTTTCAGTGAAACTGATTTAAGCGAAAGCGAAGAAGCTGTTTCTGATGAGCATACGGAAGCTACTGAGTCTGAAAGTGCGACAAATTCATATGTTTCTGAAAAGGAAGGCGCCGAAATCAGTAAAACACCCTCGTCTACCGTTTCTAAAACAGAAAATACTACTAAAAATCTTATAACGACAGCGCCGAGACCAACCGAAAAAACAACCGCGTCTCAAGCGCCCAAAGAAACGGCGACCCGTAAGCCGACTCAGCCTGTAAAAACTCCGTCAGATGACAGTGAACAAATGACGGTATATTACACAAAGACAGGTAAGCGCTATCATTATAAAAATCCGTGCGGTAAAGGTGATTATTTTCCCACAACTTTGGCGAAAGCAAAGAAAATGGGCTTGACTCCGTGTAAAAAATGCGTTTTGCATTAAATCAAATATTTTTATATGAAAAACTCCTGTGAAGCAGTCCACGGGAGTTAATTTTATAAAATCATTGACATTATAGTTCACTTGTGATATATTGAGAATAATCATTTTCGGAAAGAGGGGATTAAAATGGATTTCGGTATGCCGACTTTAATAGAAAAGGCAAATCTTGAAGATTGTGCCTGTCTTTGTAAAGAACTCGGCTTGCAGTTTATTGAACTTAATATGAATCTTCCGCAGTATCAGATAAATAAAATCGATACGGAAAAATTCCTGCAAATATCTGAAAAATACGGAATTTATTGCACAATTCACCTTGATGAAAACTTAAATACCAGTGATTTTAACAGATATATTTCCGAGTCTTACACCAAAACGGTGCTTGAAACAATAGAAATTGCCAAAATTCTCCGAGTTCCCGTTTTAAATATGCACTTGTCAAAAGGCGTTTATTTCACTTTGCCCGACAAAAAGGTTTATCTTTTCAGTGAATACAAGGATATTTACCTTGAAAGTATAAAACACTTTATAAATTTATGCGAAAGCGCAATAAAAGACAGTCCGATTAAAATTTGTCTTGAAAATACAGACGGTTTTAAGGATTTCCACCTTGAGGCTTTAACTCTTTTTATGAAAAGCCCCGTATTTGCCTTAACGTTTGACATAGGTCATGATTATTGCATAGGCGGGCGTGATGAAATCGTAATACTGAATTACGGCAGGAAACTTTGCCATATGCATATGCACGATGCAAACAGCAACGGTAAAAACCATTTGGCGCTCGGCACGGGTGAAATTGATTTACCGAAATATTTGAATTTAGCCGAGAAAAATAATTGCCGCATTGTTTTGGAAACAAAGACGGTGGATGGACTGAAAAAATCTGCGGAGTGGATTGAAAGGAATACAAAAAATGTCTAAACTCGAAACAACTAATATGGTAATGGTGCAAAACACCGATACGGGAGAGGTTATTGTTCAGGAGAGAATAAAAAGCTGGTGCGGAATTTCATTTCCGGGCGGTCACGCAGAAGACGGCGAAAGCATTTATGACAGCGCTGTACGTGAAATCAAAGAGGAAACGGGGCTTACTGTTTCAAATCTTAAATACTGCGGAATAATCTATTGGTTTAACAATAAAACAGGCGACAGATATTTCGTTCATCTTTATAAAACAACAGATTATTCGGGCGAAATGTTTACTGAAACCGAAGAGGGTAAGGTGTTTTGGACCTCGCTTGAGAAGCTTTATAATATGGAGCTTTCACCGAATTTCCGGGAGTATCTGCCGATGTTTTTAGAGGATAAATATTCCGAAGCTTATTGCTCATGGAATGACGGTATGAACCCTGATTTAAGCAAACCTAATCCATGGGGGATAATATACAGATAAAACAAGAGGGGATAATGATGAAAAAAATTATATCGGTTTTTGCAGTTGTTTTGATGTTAGCTTTATTGCTGACTTCCTGCGGTAAGCCGTCGCCTGACGGGGACATTACAGGATATGCGTCAAAGGTGAGCATAATAGGCAGAGAAGTTCCTGTATTTACTTTGAGCGACAGCGCAGATTTTAATATACTGCAAGTCAGCGATACTCATATTATAAGCGGTTCAACGAAAAAGGATAAAAAAGCACTTGAAAATATCCGCACGCAAATTGAAAAGAATAAGCCTCAATTGGTTGTTGTTTCGGGCGATATGGTTGAGGGTAACAACAAAAACAGCAAGTTTAATAAAAAAACAGCCCTTGAAACAATCGGCAATATGTTTGAAGAGCTGAAGCAGTATTGGGCTTATGTGCCCGGTAATAATGACGGAGAGCTTATGGGAACAACTGCGGATGTAGCCGCATTTCTGTCCCAGTATGAGCACTGCATTTTAAGCAATGAGAAAAATCTTACAGGTGCCGTGCAGTATTCAGTCGATTTAAAAAATTCGGACGGAAAAACGGTACATTCCCTTATTTTTCTTGACTCCCTTGCACGTGATAAAAATCATAAATACGATTATATGAAGAATGACCAAATTGAATGGGCTAAAGCCACGGCAGAGGGTAAAATACAGGAAAATCCCGATATATTCTTTAGCTTTTTCTTCCATATGAACACGCCGAATTTTGCGGCATCGGGCAAAAACGGAGTAGTATATAAAGGCTCTGCCGATTATAACCCCGTGCCTGCCGATTTTTATGAGGGCATAGACGGAAATAAGACCTTTGATGAAATGACCGAAGCCCTCGGCAATGTAGGTCTTGTGTCAATAGGTCACATTCACCCAAAAACCAATTATTGCAGCTTTTATAATAATACATATTACCATGTAACCCGTGCCGCAGGGCAGGCGGTTACAAAAAACGCAGGCTGTACACTGATTACAATTCATACAGATGCGAAAGAAACAAAGGATATGTACGATTTTACGGAAATTGCATTTTAGATATTGCACCTGTCTTATTTTTCTCAGCGAAAGGTAAATAGATATGAGTGAGTTAATTTTCAATATAGTTCTTTCAACTGTTCTGTTCCCCGTAAGTTTATTTTGCGGGGCGTGGATGTTAAAGGAAGCTATGAGCCTTACTGGTATGACCCTTCGTGAATATTGGGAGCTGAAACGCCGTCAGGAGCAGGAAGAGCTTGAACTGACAGAACCGCCCGTGTTTACCGACCCTGAGGATATAGAGCTATCAAAGAAAACCATAAGAATGAAAGGTTCTCAGCGTGAATTTTTGTTTTTCCTTAAAGGTTACAGCTCTGACCCCAAGCGGTCTTTGCGCTTGGCAAAGGCGTATGCCGAATGTTCTTTTATAGGATTTGCAGCGTTGCTGCTTTCCCAGTACACAGCAATTTCAAGAAATCCCGATAAGCTTAAATTTGCTTTAATCGGCAATATTTTGCTTATTATTTTGAATATCGGATTGCTTATTGCAGGCAAAATTTACAGGAATAGGCATCCGCTTGATGAAAGAATTTCAGAAAAGCTCCGTTCAAAGCGTGCTGAGGAGAAAGAAAACGGAAAAAGAGAACGCGTCAGAAATATTATTGTTTATATTATAGTCGGACTCTTATTTTTCGGGGGAATGATTTACGTTAATTTGAGCATGGCGGGTGTATTTTCACAGCAAAATCATCAGGTACAGCAAGTCACACTGCCCGTCACGCCAAAGGTACAAATAAACCGCGAAAAAGTGCACGAAGAGCTTACCGAAAGAGGCTTTGAAACGGCAAATATCCCCACAACCTATTGGCGTGAGGACGAAGAAAAGCTTATGTATGTGTGCGCAGGGGTGAAGGGTGATATTAAGTTTGAGTATTACGAATACATTGACGGCGAAACAACTGACCTTGTATATAACAGTATTATTTATTCTGTTTCAAGTGATATGGAGCCGTCAGAACGGGAACAGTATGAAACTCGGCTTCCTGACGGCAACAAAATTTTCACGGCACTTATATACGGCGTATATCAGTTTTGTATTTACAGAGATAATACCGTAGTTTATGCTTATTCCGAAAGCGGATTGGATGAAATTAACTCCATTCTTTATAAGCTCGGTTATTTACAAGCCGAATAAAATAAAGCTCTGATGTAAATTCACATCAGAGCTTTTTTAACGCTATATTCAGTTTGATTTGCTGTAATTTATAATCAATAAATACCCTCAGCCATCATTGCGTCTGCAACCTTTTCAAAGCCTGCAATGTTAGCGCCTGCAACAAGGTTATAGCCAAGACCGTAACGCTCTGCCGCCGCAACTGAATTTTTGTAGATGTTAACCATAGCGTTGTGAAGCTTTTCGTCAACCTCTTCAGCAGTCCAGGCAAGACGCATTGAGTTCTGGCTCATTTCAAGACCTGATGTGCAAACGCCGCCTGCGTTAACAGCCTTTGACGGAGCAACAATAACGCCGTTGTCCATAAGGAAAGCAAGAGCCTCATTTGTTGTGGGCATATTTGAAACCTCTATGTAGTATTTAACGCCGTTGGCAACAATTTTTTCTGCCTCTTCCATGCGAACTTCGTTTTGAGTAGCGCAGGGGAGCATAACGTCAGCCTTAACGCCCCACGGCTTTTCACCTTTGTGGAACTCTACGCCGAATTTTTCGGCATAAGGCTCAACAATGTTTTTGCCGCTTGCACGAAGCTCTAACATATAGTCGATTTTCTCATCTGTTGTAATGCCGTCGGGGTCATAAATATAACCGTCCGGACCGCTTATTGTAACAGCTTTACCGCCGAGCTCTGCAATTTTCTTAACAGCGCCCCATGCAACATTGCCGAAGCCTGATACTGCAAAGGTCTTGCCCTTGATTGACTCGCCGTCATGAGCAAAAACCTCGCTTGCATAGTAAATTGCGCCGTAGCCTGTAGCTTCAGGACGGATAAGCGAGCCGCCGAATGAAAGACCTTTACCTGTAAGAACGCCGTTTTCGTAAGCGTTTCTGATTCTCTTGTACTGACCGAAAAGGTAGCCGATTTCTCTTCCGCCTACGCCCATATCTCCTGCGGGAACGTCAACGTCAGGACCGATGTGTCTGTAAAGCTCAGTCATAAAGCTCTGGCAGAAACGCATAATTTCATCATCGCTCTTGCCTGCGGGGTCAAAGTCGGAACCGCCCTTGCCGCCGCCCATAGGAAGACCTGTCAGGCTGTTTTTAAATACCTGCTCGAAGCCCAAAAACCAAATTACCGATGGGTTAACATTTGCCTGAAAACGCAAACCGCCCTTGTACGGACCTATTGCAGAGTTAAACTGAACTCTGTATCCGCGGTTTACCTGAGTTTTGCCGTTATCATCAACCCAAACAACTCTGAAAGAAATAAAGCGGTCGGGGTTAACCATTCTGCCGAGAATGTCTTTTTCAACATAGTCGGGGCGCTGTTCGATTACCTTTTCAAGAGAACCGAAAACTTCAGTAACAGTCTGGATAAATTCAGGCTTGTCACCGTCACGCATTTTTACAGAATCAATGACACTTTGAATGTACTCGTTCATCTAAAATGAACCTCCTTATTAAGTTAGAATCATAACAGGATAATAATACCACTAAAATACTGTTTTTTCAATTGATTTTTAATACAACTGAAAGATAAAAATATTATCTGTTTTTGTATATTTTTTGTTTACTAACGGTTATTTTTGTGTTAAAATTTAAATAACAATAATAATTTGGTGTAATTTTAATGCAGACATTTATTACGAAAAATGAAAATGAAACTGTCCTTTTGGGCGAAAAATTGGCAAAAACCGTAAAAGGCGGAACTGTTGTGGCTTTCTTCGGCGGACTCGGTATGGGCAAGACCGCTTTTACAAGGGGGATTGCCAAAGGACTGGGCGCAGTAAGGAGCGTTTCCAGCCCCACATTTGCAATTGTAAACGATTACGGCGGAGAGCCGCCGTTGTATCATTTTGATATGTACCGAGTAGAGAGCTGGGACGACCTTTATTCAAGCGGCTTTTTCGACTATTACGAAAGCGGCGGGGTGTTAGCTGTGGAGTGGAGCGAAAATATTGAAAACGCTCTGCCCGAAAATACTGTGCGTGTGGTTTTTGAACGCGGAAAAACCGATACGGAACGTGTTATTACTATTGACGGAGGCGAAGAAATATGAAAATACTTTCAATTGATTCAACTTCTGTCAGCGCGTCAGCGGCTGTTACCGAGGACGGAAAAATTCTTGCGGAAGAGTTTGTGAATAACGGCTACACTCACAGTGTAACTCTTATGCCTATTATCGATAAGGTATTAAAGGACAGCGAAACGGCTGTTTCCGATGTCGATGTGCTTGCAATAACCAACGGCCCCGGTTCATTTACGGGAGTGCGGATAGGCATTGCGTCTGCAAAGGGGATTTGCGATGCGGCAAATATTCCGTGCTTTGTCGTTTCAACGCTTGAAGCTCTTGCAAAGCCCTTGTGCTCACAAAATGTGCTTGCTGTTTCTGTTATGGACGCACGCTGTAATCAGGTTTATACAGCCTCATTTTACAAGGGACACCGTGAAACCGAGGACAGGGCGATACTGATTTCGGAGCTTTCGGAAGAACTCAAAAACGAAAAAAGAGATATTGTTTTAATCGGCGACGGAGCATTGTTATGCTTGCAAAAACTTAAAGACGAAATAGGTGGCATTTCCGTTGCAGACGAAAACATCAGGCTTGTGCACGCCTCGAATATAGGATTTTTGGCTGATGAAAAATTAAAGCAAGGCAAAAATACCGTTAAATCTGAAAAATTGCTCCCGTTTTATCTGAGACTTCCTCAGGCGGAAAGAGAGTTAAAAGCAAAAAAAGCATAATATTTTATAAAAATAAAAGGAGATAAACAAATGATAGCATTAGGTGCAGATCACGGCGGATTTGAATTAAAGGAAGCTATAAAAAAGCATCTCGACGAAAGAAAAATCGAGTATATTGACTGCGGAACATATTCTGAGGAATCTGTGGATTACGCTCCCATAGCTTTAAAGACCTGTCAAAAGGTAACGAGCGGCGAGTGCGAGAAGGCAATTCTTTGCTGCGGCACGGGAATCGGCATTTCAATGGCGGCAAATAAAGTCAAGGGAATCCGTGCGGCTTGTTGTTCCAATTATTTCGGTGCAAAGTACACAAGACTTCATAATGATGCAAACGCTCTGTGTCTCGGCGGCAGAGTTATAGGTATTGGACTGGCTCTCGAGCTTGTTGACGTTTTCCTTGATACTGAGTTTGAGGGCGGACGTCATCAGCGCAGAATAGACCAGATAGCCGAAATCGAAAATATGTAAATAATTCTTGCGAAGCCTTAATTCGCTTAAATTATATTATATTTAAAAAGAGAGGAATATAAAAATGGCAAAAATATTTATTGCGGACCATCCGCTCATTCAGCACAAGCTCTCAATTCTTCGTGATGTTAAAACAGGTACAAAAGAATTCCGTGCTTTAATTCAGGAAATCACAATGCTTCTTTGTTATGAGGCAACACGTGATTTACCCCTTGAGGACAAAACAGTCGAAACTCCTATGGGAATGTGCAATGCAAAGGTGATTTCAGGCAAAAAGCTTGCATTTGTCCCAATACTTCGTGCAGGCACAGGTATGCTTGAAGGTGTTCTTGAGCTTGTACCATCTGCAAAGGTAGGGCACATCGGTCTTTACCGTGACCACGAAACCTTAAAACCCGTCACTTATTACTGCAAGCTCCCCGCAGACATTTCCGAAAGAGAAGTTTTTGTTATCGACCCAATGCTCGCTACGGGCGGTTCAGCTATTGATGCTATTGACAAGGTAAAGGAATTTAAACCGAAATCGATTAAGTTTATGGGCATTATTGCCGCTCCCGAGGGAATTGAGGCGCTCAAAACCGCTCACCCCGATGTTGACATTTTTGTATCCGCTCTTGACGAAAAGCTCAATGAGGTTGGCTATATTGTTCCGGGTCTGGGCGACGCAGGCGACAGAATTTTCGGCACAAAATAAAGAATAGTTTTTATCAATAAACCATTTATATATCACATTTTATATATCGAATTGCAGAGACAGCGACTCGGCTGTCCGCATAATTTAAAAAAAATAAAGCGGACGCAAAGTCCGCCTTGTTTTTTTGTGGAAAACTTATTTTGCCAAATTGATAACTGCAAGCACTGCGCCTGCGTCGCCGTCAATTTGAACCTTACCCTTGTTGTACGCTTCAACAGGGTCAAGCTTGCCGTCAAGAAGCTTTAAAAGGTTGGTGGGGTTAACGGTAACAAGAGCGCTTCTGTCGTGGTAGTCATAAGGCTCAACATTTACCTTATGCTCCTTAACCTCGATATAGAAAATACCGTTTGCATTTTTGCCCTCAAGGTTAATCTGCAAAGCAACAACACCGTCAATCTGTGATGCGTCAGCCTCTGCAAACTTATCCTTTACCTTGGCAACTATCTGTTCATATGTCATTAAAAATCACTTCCGTTCATTTTTTTATCAGTTTATCACAGTTTAATTGTATTTGCAAATTTGCGTATATCAAAAATCAGATGCAAAATCGCTCAAAATCCTGAATTTTTAGTCATATTTTACATAATTTACAATAAAAGTATATAAAAAATAACAAAATTAAGCGCCGTTAAATAGTGATTTGTATAAAATTTATTATTTTGATTTTCTACTTTAAAATTTAACTTTTTTATAAAATAGTGGTGACAAACTTAATTAAATATAGTATAATATTTTATTACTATGAGTTATTATGTTTAAGGCGAGGGGAGTCGACCCCGATATGCCGTAAATACATCTCTTCGGCGTGTTTTCGTCCTTTCGCCCTTGATTTGCGTCAGCAAATCTGCGGTCTCAAAAACAAAAACGCATCCGAATATCAAGTATTTACGGTGGAAGCAGTTTTAACCGAGCAAATTTTTGTCTGAGCAAGGCAAAAGAAGCAGGAATACTGCCGTATTTTAAAAATTTTAACGAAGTTCAGGCGGGAATTTGCCGATTAAAACCATACCCGGTTCGGCTCTCCTCGCCTTATCGGAGGGAAAACTATGGCAATTGTCAAAAAAGAGGCTTATTTTAATTCTTCAAACGGTGTGAATAGGGTACATACTTTAATTTGGGAGGATGACTCAGCAGCTCCGATAGGCATTTTACAGCTAACACACGGAATGGCGGAGCATATTGACCGTTATGACTCTTTCGCACGCTTTATGGCGTCAAACGGATTTATCGTTTGCGGCAATGACCACATAGGTCACGGAAAGAGCATAAACGACCGTTCGGAAATCGGATATTTCGCCCACGTGAACGGCGACAAACGTCTTGTTGACGATATGCACATTTTAACTAAAATTATGAAAAAGAGAAATCCCGATTTGCCTTATTTCCTTTTCGGTCACAGTATGGGTTCTTTCTGCGCAAGGGTTTATGCCGCTCATTTCGGTGAGGAAATACAAGGACTTATTCTTTGCGGAACGGGTGAAATCCCCGACATTTCCTCAGCGCTTCTGGGAGTTATGGACGCGGTTTGCGATAAGTACGGTGAAAAGCTTCGCGTTGATAAAATAAGCGATTTTCTGAATAAGGGAGCGTCTTTAATTGTCGGTGAAAAGGACAACCCTCTCGCATGGCTTTCTGTTGACGCTGAGAACAGGCTGGCGTTTTCTAACGACGGACTTTGCGGATTTACATATACTCTTCGGGGCTACCGTGATATGTTCGCGGTAATCTGCGAGGCTTGCGAGGATACGTGGGCTTACAAGCTGCCGCAAAATCTGCCGATTTTCATAATTTCGGGCGCAAATGACCCTGTCGGGTCAAAGGGCAGAGGCGTTTTGGCTGTTGCCGATAATCTTGTTGACGCAGGCATTGAGCCTGAGGTGGTGCTTTATCCGGGACTTCGCCACGAAATTCTTAATGAAGAGGATAACAGCAGAATTTACAGCGATATACTTGAATTTATTCAGTCATGCTACAAAATCGGGTAAGGAGAACTTAATTTGACACAGTTTGTTGCAAAGGAAAAAATAACAGAGCAGATGGAAATTGCCGAAAGCGTAAAGGAGCTTTTACTGCTTCGTTTCGGCAGGATTCCTCTCGCTTTTGTTCATACATACGGTTGTCAGGGCAATGTTTCGGACAGCGAGCGAATTAAGGGAATGCTTGTTCAGATGGGTTTTCAAATGACAGATGAAATCGCTGAGGCAGACTTAATTCTTTATAACACCTGCGCTATACGCGAACATGCAGAGGACAGAGTGTTCGGCAATGTGGGCGCGATTAAAAAGTTAAAAAAAGAAAAGCCCGAGCGTATAATTGCGCTTTGCGGATGTATGATGCAGCAGGCGCATATCAGAGAGAAGATTTATAACAGCTATCCGTTTGTCGATATTGTTTTCGGCACGCATGCCCATTATCTTTTACCTGAGCTTTTAAAGCGGTATTTAACACGCAAAAAGCGTGTAGTTTCTGCGTTTGATACAGACGGAGAAATCTTCGAGGGCTTGCCCGTTTACCGTGACAGAACTGCAAAGGCGTGGCTGCCCATAATGTACGGCTGCGACAATTTTTGCAGTTACTGCGTTGTGCCGTTTGTCCGAGGCAGAGAGCGAAGCCGAAAATCTGAGGACATAATAGCCGAAGCAAAGCAAATAATAGCAGAGGGGTATAAGGATATTACTCTCTTGGGTCAAAACGTCAATTCCTACGGCAAGGGCTTGGAAGAAAATATCAATTTCTCAGAGCTGTTGCGAAAAATTAACGCGCTTCCGGGCGATTTTACAATCCGTTTTATGACCTCGCACCCGAAGGATTGCACGCATGAGCTTATTGACACAATTGCAGAATGCGAAAAGGCGTCAAAGCATATTCATTTGCCGTTCCAGTCAGGAAACAACAGAGTGCTTTCTGAAATGAACCGCCGTTACACAAGAGAAAAATATCTTGAGCTTATAAATTACGCAAAAGAAAAAATCGAAGGTCTGTCGCTGACGAGCGACGTTATCGTAGGCTTTCCGGGCGAAACCTATGAGGAATTTTGCGATACGCTTTCTCTTGTAAAGGAAGTTGAGTTTACATCTCTTTTCACTTTCATTTTCTCACGGAGAAAGGGTACTAAGGCAGAAAAGATGCCTGACCCCGTGCCTCACAGCGAAAAGGCAAAATGGTTTAAAGAGCTTTGCGATTTGCAGGAGTCAATTGCGTCACAGAATAATGCAAAAATGAAGGGTAAAACTTACCGTGTGCTTTGCGAGGGAGAAAGCAAAAATAACCCCGAACTTCTTGCGGGCAGAACAGACGGTAATGTTATTATTGAATTTAAGGGCGAGCGTTCGCTCATCGGCAAATTTTGTCGTGTTACGGTTACAGAGCCGCTTAACTGGATAGTCAGAGGCGAGCTTGTAAATAATTAGTTTAATATTTTTTAATTAAGGAGTAAAACAATGGACAATCTTGAAAAACTTACAAGAGAGCTTGGCGCAGAAATTCAAAAGGACGAGCGCTATCTCAAATTTATTGCCGCTAAAGAGGCAAATGACAAGGATGCAGCTCTCGGCGAGCTTATGGGTAAAATTCAGCTTATTCAGATTTCTTATCAGCATGAGGCTGCAAAGGAAAATGCCGACGAGGGTAAGCTTAAGGCTTATGACGAGGAGTTCAGAGGCGTTTATACCGAAATTATGCAGAATAAAAATATGCGCAACTATGAAATGGCAAGAAAAGATATTGACGATATGATGAACTATCTTACAGGTATTCTTGCGCTTTGCGTAAACGGCGACGACCCCGCAACCTGCGACCCCACTGCACACGATGAAGGCTGCAGCGGCGACTGCTCTTGCTGCGGCGGCGACTGCGACCATAATCACGAATAATATTTTCGGAAAGAGAGGGGGCATAAGATATGGCAGAGCTTTCACCTATGATGAAACAGTACTTTGAAATTAAAGAAAATTATAAGGACGCTATTCTTATGTTCCGTCTCGGCGATTTTTACGAAATGTTCTTTGACGATGCGAAAATAGCGTCAAAAGAGCTTGACTTGGTTTTAACCGGCAGAGACTGCGGACAGGAGGAGCGCGCGCCTATGTGCGGCGTTCCGTTCCACAGCGTTGATTCTTACATAGCAAAATTAGTTTCAGGCGGATATAAAGTCGCAATATGCGAGCAAACCGAAGACCCTGCAACAGCAAAAGGAATAGTTAAACGTGATGTAATAAGAATTGTAACTCCGGGAACAGTCATTGAAAGCTCAATGCTTGACGAGTCAAAGAATAATTATTTAGCCTCTGTCTGCTCCTTTGACGGTAAGGTGGGCTTGGGCTTTGTTGATATTTCAACAGGTGAGGTCAATCTTACCGAATTTTCCGAAAATACTGAGCAACGGGCAATAAACGAAATCGGCAGATATAATCCGTCTGAGTTAATTCTGAATAAAGAAGCTCTCTCTTTTCCTAAACTCAGTGAATTTATATCCAAAAAGCTTGAAGCATCCGTTGAAATATTAACCGATGAATTTGATTTTGAAAAAGCTTCGGACGAAATAAAAAATCATTTTGATACAAATGATTTATCTTCTCTTGCTCTGAACGGCAGGGAGAGCGCGGCAAAAGCTCTCGGAGCTGCTCTTCTTTATTTAAAAGCAACTCAAAAAAGAGAGCTTGACAATATAAAAAATGTGAATTTTTATACTGACGCCAAATTTATGAAGCTGGGCGTTTCCGCCGTGAGAAACCTTGAGCTTATTGAAACAATGCGTGACCGAAACGCTAAAGGGTCGCTTTTGTGGGTGCTGGATAAAACCAAAACCGCAATGGGAAAAAGAATGCTTCGTTCTTTCCTTGAACGTCCTCTTTATGACTGCGCTGAAATTTCAAGAAGGCTTAACGCAGTAGATGAGCTTTATTCCAAAACCGAAATCCGTGAAAGCGAAATGAAGCTGCTTTCCGGTGTTTATGACATTGAACGGCTTATGACCCGCGTTGTTTACAATACTGCAAACGCCAAAGAATTGCTTTCTCTAATGTCGACGCTTAAAAGGCTGCCGGAAATTAAAGCGAATTTGGTAAACAGTGAATGCAGTCTTTTAAAATCCGTTTATAATGAAATGGATGTTCTTGAAGATGTTTGCTCGCTTATTGAAGTTTCAATTTCCGAGGACGCTCCGTTTTCTGTCCGTGAGGGCGGTATGATAAAAGACGGTTTTAATAAGGAATTAGACGAGCTTCGCAGCATAGTAAACGGCGGGCGCGACATTCTCGCAAAGCTTGAGGCTGAGGAGCAGGAAAAAACGGGAATTAAAAAGCTTAAAATCGGTTATAACAAGGTGTTCGGATATTTCTTTGAGGTGCTTAATTCCTATAAAGAGTTAGTTCCCGAGCATTATATACGCAAGCAAACTCTTACTAACTGTGAACGCTACATAACCGAAGAGCTTAAAGCTCTTGAAACAAAGGTTCTCGGCGCGCAGGAAAGAATAATAAGCCTTGAATATGAAATTCTCAATTCAATACGAAAAAAAATCGCAGGCGAATACATAAGAACGCAAATAACATCACACTCGCTCGCTCTTTTAGATGTAATCTGTTCTCTCGCATTTGTTGCGGTGCAGAACAACTATACCAGACCCGAAATTAACGATAAGGGCGTTATTCGCATTTCTGAGGGGCGTCACCCTGTGGTTGAGGCACTCCAAAAAGGCAGTGTTTTTGTTCCGAATGATGCTCTTCTTAACAAATCCGACAACAGAATGATGATAATTACAGGTCCCAATATGGCAGGTAAATCTACCTTTATGCGACAGATTGCCATCATAGTTTTAATGGCACAAATGGGTTCGTTTGTTCCTGCGCGTTCAGCGGATATCGGCATTGTCGATGCAATTTTCACCCGTGTGGGCGCGTCTGACGACTTAGCATCAGGTCAGTCAACCTTTATGGTTGAAATGAACGAGGTTGCGGAGATTTTATCTTTTGCCACATCTGACAGCCTCGTTATACTTGATGAAATAGGCAGAGGTACTTCGACTTTTGACGGAATGAGTATTGCGCGCGCAGTTGTTGAGTTTTTGGCTGATAAAAAGAAAATAGGTGCTAAAACTCTGTTTGCAACCCATTATCATGAGCTGTCTGAGCTTGAAAAGCAAGTGGGCGGAGTAAAGAATTATAATGTAGCAGTAAAAAAACGCGGGGACGATTTAACATTTTTACGCAGAATAATCCCCGGCGGCGCAGACAGCAGCTACGGTATTGAGGTTGCAAAGCTGGCAGGTGTTCCCGATGCGGTAATAAGCAGAGCAAAGGTGATTTTACGCGCTCTTGAGGATAATGACTTAATGAAGCCGAATATGGATATTCCGACAGAAAACGATGTGCCGGAGGATATGCAGATTTCTTTTGATGACGGCAGGAACGAAAGTATAATTGAGCGTCTTAAATCGCTTGATGTAAATGTGCTTACTCCGATTGAGGCTATGAGTATTCTGAATGAGCTTTCAAGCGAGGCAAAGCAGTAATTTTATTATTTAATTTATATAAAGGCAGGTGCGAAAATGGCAAAAATAAATAAGCTTCCCACCGAAATTTCCAATTTAATAGCCGCAGGCGAGGTTGTTGAACGTCCCGCCAGCGTTGTAAAAGAGCTTATGGAAAATGCTGTTGACGCAGGAGCTACCTCTATAACCGTTGAAATTCAGAACGGCGGAATAAGATTCATAAGGATTACGGACAACGGCTGCGGAATTGCGCGTGAGGATGTTGAAACAGCCTTCCAAAGCCACGCCACAAGCAAAATTTCAAGCGCTGACGACTTAAATTCAATAATGACCTTGGGCTTTCGAGGTGAAGCGCTTCCCTCAATTGCGGCGGTGTCTAAGGTTAATCTGATTACAAGAACAGAAGGCGAAGAATTCGGCACAAGCCTTAATATTGAGGGCGGCGAAATAACGGATATTTTTGACGCAGGCTGCGCTGTCGGCACAACATTTATAGTACGTGAGCTTTTTTACAATACGCCTGCAAGAATGAAATTTCTCAAAAAAGATGTGAGCGAGGGCAATTTTGTTGCCGCCGCTGTTGAAAAAACAGCGCTGGCAAACCCTGCTGTGTCAGTAAGATTTATCCGTGACGGCAAAAATGTTTTTACAACATCGGGCGACGGTAACTTAAAAAATGTTTGCTATTCGGCATTCGGCAGAGATTTTTGCGACGGACTTATTCCCGTTGATTCGCAGTTTAACGGAATACGTGTTCACGGTCTTGTAACGCCGCCGTATAATTCAAGAGGGTCAAGGGGAATGCAGTACTTTTTTGTGAACGGCAGAAGTATTCGCAATTCAACAGTAACTGCCGCTTTTGAAGCTGCTTATAAAAATACGGTTATGGTCGGTAAATTTCCCGGCGGTGTGCTTTTCATTGAAATAAATCCCGAAAGAATTGATGTGAATGTTCACCCGTCAAAAATTGAGGTAAGATTTTCCGATGAGCGTTCGCTGTTTGATTCAGTATATCACGCAGTAAAATCCGAGCTTGACGGTATTGACAGCTTTAAACAGGCGAAAATTTCACAGCCGCAAAGCGTAAGGCCTCAAATTTTTCAAAAAGCAAGCGTTTTTGAAGAACCTAAAGCCGCAGAGCAAACGGTTATTTCTCAGCCGTCAAAAGCTTCAATTGACAGGATTTTTACCGTGTTTGACGCAGTGAAAAATGCAGACGTTTATCATACTGAAGGTGACGGAAACGGAATTGAAATAGAATTTCCCGCCGCGCAAAAAACAGAAACGGTTAAAGCGGAAATAAAGAGCGATTTTACATCGGACACACCAAGGGCGGAGTTTAAAATATTGGGCGAAGCCTTTAAAACATATATTTTTGTTGAGATGAACGGCTCGGTTTTTGTAATCGACAAGCACGCCGCTCATGAAAGAATAAATTTCAATAAACTGAAAAACACCGAGCATAATATCGGCAGTCAGCTTCTTATTGAGCCTGTGTCAGTAACCTTGAGTCAGGAGGAATATTCCGCTGTGTTAGAAAATCTTGATTTAATAAAACACGCGGGCTTTGACGCAGAGGATTTCGGCAACGGTTCGGTAATAGTGAGAAGTTGTCCCACACCTCTTGACAGTCAGGAAATTTCTTCTTTAATCAGCGAGCTTGCAGGCTATCTTTTAAAAAACAGAAAGGACCTTGAAAACGAGCATCTTGACTGGATTTACCATAATGTTGCCTGCCGCAGCGCAATAAAGGCAGGGGATAAATCAAGCCCTTCGGAGCTTAATGAGCTTGTTAAAACCGTAATTAACGATAAAGAAGTGAGATTTTGTCCCCATGGAAGACCCGTAATGATTGAAATTACCAAAAGCGAGCTTGAAAAACAGTTCGGAAGGATACAATGATGAAAAAAATCCCCGTAATCGCCGTTGTAGGCCCCACCGCTTCGGGCAAAACAGCTCTCGCGGTTAAAATTGCTCAAAAATTTAACGGCCGGATTGTGTCGGCTGATTCAATGCAGATTTACAAGGGAATGAATATTGCGACCGCTAAGCCGACAGCGAGTGAAATGGGCGGAATAAAGCATTTTCTAATGGACTTTTTACCGCCTGATGTCAGATTCAGTGTGGCGGATTTTGTTTCTTCGGCGCAAAAATGCATATTGCAGATACACAATGACGGATTTTTACCGATAGTTGCAGGCGGAACAGGGCTTTATGTTGACTCGCTTTTGCAGAATATATCCTTCTGTCCGCAAAAAACAGATGAAAATCTGCGGAAAAGAATAAGCGGTGAATATGACGACTTGGGCGGAGAAGAAATGCTTTCAAGGCTGAGAAAAATTGACGGAGAAACAGCGGCAAGGCTTCATCCGTCAGACAAAAGCCGTATTGTCAGAGCGCTGGCACTTTTTGAATCGACAGGAATGACAATGACTCAGCAGTATGAAAATTCAAGGCTTTCTCCGTCACCTTACAATGTGCTTTACATCGGAATTAATTACCGCGACAGAGAAAAGCTTTACGAACGTATAAATAAACGTGTCGACCTTATGCTCGCAAACGGACTTTTGGATGAAGCGGAGAAATATTTTAATCTAAGCCGTGACACTACCGCGTCGCAGGCAATAGGGCATAAAGAATTAGCGCCGTATTTCAGAGGCGAATTAACGCTTTCCGAATGTACGGAAAATCTTAAAAGAGAAACCCGCCGTTACGCTAAAAGACAGCTTACTTGGTTCAGACGGAACGAAAATATAATTTGGATTTACCCTGACGATTTTGAAAATTCGGATGAAATGACAGACAGTGTTATAAGCACAGTTGAAAATTTTTTAAGGAGCAGTGAAAATGAGTAAATTAAAGCTAAATAAAAACAGCGTTAAATATATAATCTGCACTGTTCTCGGTGTATTAATTATTGTATATTTCGTTTATCAGGTAATCCAAATGAACTCAGAGCCGTATAAAACCGAAACGGCAATTCAGCGGAAAATTCAGAATACAATAGACACCAAAGGCTTTGTGGTACGTGACGAAACTTACCTTACAGCCTCTGACCCCAACGGGACAATAGTTTCAATTGCAGAGGACGGAAAAAGAGTAGGAAACGGCGAAACTGTCGCAATTTCCTTTAAAACTCCCGAAAGCGCCGCAATTTATGTAAAAATCAATGAGCTGAATTCTGAAATAGATTATTACACTCAGCTCAAAAATAAGGTAGGCGCCGGCACAAATTCCCCGTCCTCATACAACAATATGATAAATTCCGCTTGTATTAAATATATTACATCCTCAAAGTCCGAAATAGGCAGTGATTTTGACGATGCATTGGGCGATTTAAGAGATGCAATTACAACAAAGCAGCTCGCTGTCGGAAAGGTTATTTCCGTAGACGAAAAGCTTGCGGCTTTGCAGGCGGAGCTTTTAGGTCTTCAGGACAAGGCCTCGGGGTACACGTCAATTGCTTCGCCGAGACCGGGCTATTACATTGGCGCGGTTGACGGATATGAAAACGCAGTAAAATACAGCGATGTTCTGAAAATGAATGTTGAGTCAATTAACTCTTTGCTCTCTTCCTCTTCCTCAAAACCGCCTGAAAATGTAATGGGCAAGCTGGTTGACGCATTCAACTGGTATATACTCTGCGTTGTGCCGTATGACAGCTCAGGCTCTTTAGAGGTAGGAAAAACGGTTAAGGTTAAAATTCCGAATATGTCCTCGGGAACGGTTGAATGTACCGTTGAGCAAAAGGGCGACAAGGAAGGGGACAGCATTTCCGTAGTTTTGAAATGCGGACTTATGAACCGTGACGTCGCAAAGCTGAGAATTACGGATATTCAAATTATTACCGATGAGTTTATGGGCTTCAGAATTTCCAATGACGCAATACGAGAGGTTAACTCCCAAAAGGGCGTTTATGTTTTAAGAGGAAATACGGTCCAGTTTAAAAAGGTAAATATTATTTTCTCTTCGGAGGAATATTCAATAATAGAAAGCGTTTCTGACGATTCTTCGTTTATTCGTCAGTATGACACAGTAGTTACACAGGGAGTTGATTTATATGACGGAAAAGTCATTTCTTGAAAGCCGCAGAGCTGACATCTGTTATAATCTTGATGTTATCAGCGAAAAAATTGCCGAAGCGGCAATAAAATCAGGCAGACGCCCCGAAGACGTAAGGCTTATGGCTGTTACGAAAACGGTTGACCCTTTGTTTATTAACTTTGCGCTTGACCACGGTGTAAAGCTTATCGGAGAAAACAGGGTGCAGGAACTTTTGAAAAAGAAGGACGAGCTTCATTTGGACGGCGTAGAAAAACATCTTATCGGACATTTGCAGACGAATAAGGCAGGTCAGATTGTGGGTGTTGCCGATATGATTCAGTCGGTAGACTCCGTGAAAATTGTAAAGGAAATAGCCAAGCAGTCATTAAAAAAAGGAATTGAAACAGATGTTTTACTTGAAATAAATATCGGCGCGGAAGAAAATAAAACAGGCTTTGATGTAGGCGAATTTACCGAAAGTGTGTATGAAATTGCCGAAATCGGCGGAATTCACGTAAAAGGGCTTATGTCTGTGCCGCCTATTTGCGAAAATGATACAATACTTTGTAAATTTTTTGAAAATATATACAATATATATGTTGACATTAAAGGCAAAAAGATAGATAATATAAATATGCAAATACTGTCGATGGGTATGTCCGGAGATTACGAAAAAGCAATTTTATGCGGTTCGGAGCTTGTAAGAATTGGTTCTGCAATTTTCGGCCCGAGAATATATTAGGAGGTTTAAATTATGAGCTTTTTAGACAAGATCAAAAATATCGTAAATGTTGACGAGGACGGTTACTATCCTGATGACGATCCGCAGGAAGCAGATTACGGCTCCAACGACCGTTTCTTTGAGTCAGGTGAGGAAAGAACACCTAAAACAGCTTATCACAGAACTCAGCGTCAATCTGAGCAGGACAAGGTTGTTAATATTCATACTACGGCACAGCTTCAGGTTGTGCTTGCAAAGCCTGAAAAATTTGATGAGGTTTCCGGTATAGCGGATAACCTTAATGAAAAAAGAACAGTTGTTCTTAACCTTGAATCTGTCAATAAGGAAACTGCACGCAGACTTATTGATTTTCTTTCGGGCGTTGCTTATGCCAACAACGGTCAGCTTAAGCGTGTTGCAAACAGCACCTTTATCATAACTCCGTATAATGTTGACGTTATGGGCGACCTTATGGAAGAGCTTGAGAATAACGGTATGTTCTTTTGATTAAAATTTTAAATTAACTTTAGGCAGAAACAACTCTGCCGAAATAGCCTGCGGGCAAGAATAGGAAGGAAACTTATGCTTACACCTGATAAAATAAAAGAAAAACAGTTCCAGTCGTCAGGCAGGGGGTCTTACCGCGCTGACGATGTAGACGTATTTATGAATGAGGTTTCTGCTTCTTATGAGCAAATGTTTAAAGAAAACGGCGACCTTATCCGTAAAATAAGCATTCTTGCTAAAAAAGTAGAAGAGTACCGTGCGGATGAAGAAAGCTTAAAGCTTGCTCTTTTAAATGCGCAGAAGCTCGCTGACCAAATTGTTGCGGAAGCAAAAGAAAAATCCGAAAAGGATTATGCGGATTCAGCTGCTGCTGCCGAAAAACAGCTTGCGGACGCAAAAGCAGAGGCTGAGGAGCTTTCGGCAAACAGCAAAAGAGAGTCTGCCGCTATTATTGACAGCGCAAGGGCGGAAGCGGAGCGTATTATTGCCGAAGCAAATAAAAAGTCCGATGACATTCTCGGTAATATCAACCGTAAGGTAACTCACGAAACCTTGGTGTTTGATATGACAAAGAAAGAGGCGGCTGAGTTTAAATGTAAGCTTGTCGCTATGTATAAAGAGCATATCAACCTTATAAATCAGCTTCCCGATATTGTTGACGAACAGCTTGATGAGGCTGCGTCGGCGCCTGCTTCCGAGCCTGAGGTTAAAGCTGAGGCAGAAGAAACTGAACCAGTTGAAGCTGATGAAGTAAAGCCGGTTGAAACCGCTTCGGCAGATGTAAATATCGTTGCAGAAACTGAAGTTGAACCGATAAGCGAGCCTGCAGCTCAGACGGAAGAGGAAGAACCTGTTTTTGAGGACGTGTATTCCGACTCGGCAAAGCCTGCTGAAACAGTTGAGGCTGAGCCTGTTAAAGAGGAAAATCCCTTTAAGCTTGATTTAAGCAAAATAGACTTTTCAGACGACGATGAAGATGAAGAAGAAACAGCGGTTACTGCTCCCGATGTTGAACCGTTAGATGAAAAGAGCGTTGAAGCAGACGACGGGGAAGATGACGGCGAGGCTCCCGTATCATTTAAGAATTTCTTCAGAAAAAAATAATTGAGGGTAAATAATGCGTCGAATAATTACAGTTTTATCTGCTATTTTCTTAGTTGTTGCCGACCAGCTTATAAAACTGCTTGTGATTGCGCGCCTTAAACCTATCGGCAGTCTTAGTGTTGTAAACGGATTTTTACGTTTGAATTACGTTGAAAACACAGGGGCTGCTTTTGGTTCTTTCAGCAGTCATACGGCAATTTTGTCAATTATAACGCTTTTAGCGGTAATAGTCGGATTTTACTATCTGTTAAGTGAAAAAATTAAATTCGGTTTTGAATATATTTGTATTCTTATGGTTATGTCCGGCGGCGTCGGCAATCTTATAGACAGAGTTTTCCGAGGATTTGTGATTGACTATATTGAACCGTTGTTTATAGATTTTGCTGTTTTCAATTTTGCCGATATACTTGTAACTTGCGGAGCAGTGCTTTTAATAATTTGGCTTATAAAGGATATAGTAAAGGATTTTTTCAAAACGAGAGCGGATAAAGCTGATGAAAGAACTGATAATTGAGGTTAATGGTGAAAATGAGGGAGAGCGGATAGACAAATTTTTGTCCGTCTTGGTTGCCGACTGCTCCCGTACATCAATACAAAAATCGATTGAAAACGGCAGTGTGCTTGTAAACGGAGCGCAAACCAATAAAAAATATAAAGTTCAAATCGGCGACGAAATAAAATTACTTGAAACCGAGTTAAAGCCAATTGACGCCGAGCCTGAGAATATTCCGCTTGATATTGTTTTTGAGGACGAATATTTGCTTGTTGTTAATAAGCCGAGGGGAATGGTGGTTCACCCGGCACCGGGTAATTACAGCGGAACGCTTGTAAACGCTTTGCTTTACCATTGCAAAGACTCTCTTTCCGGAATAAACGGCGTTTTGCGGCCGGGAATTGTTCACAGAATTGACAAGGACACAAGCGGACTTTTAATCGTAGCAAAAACAGACAAAGCGCATTTGGGGTTAGCCGAACAAATTAAAGAGCATTCCTTTACAAGAGAATATAATGCGGTTATATGCGGTCATCTTAAGGAGCAAAGCGGTACAGTGAACGCACCTATCGGAAGAAGCTCTAAAGACCGTAAAAAAATGTGTGTAACTGCGCAAAATTCAAAAAATGCCGTTACACATTACACCGTGATTAAAGAATATGAAAAATATTCTCATATTTCATTAAAGCTTGAAACGGGTAGGACTCACCAAATAAGAGTCCATATGGCGCATTTGGGACATTCTGTTGCAGGGGACAGCGTTTACGGCAATGACAAATTCAGCGCGTATCTCGGCGGTCAGTGCCTGCATGCAATAAAAATAGGGTTTGTTCATCCTATAACTAATGAGTATTTAGAATTCACTACTGATTTGCCTCAGTATTTCAAAGAGTTCTTAAATAAAATATCTTAAAGAGGTAATTATGTTAAAAAAAGACTTTTCAGACTGGCTTGTTGTTTCCGATATTGACGGAACACTTAATAACAAGCTTCGTCAGCTCCCAAAGAGAAATTTGGAAGCTATAAATCGATTTGTGCTGGAGTGCGGCGGCCATTTTACGTTGGCATCGGGCAGAAATGTCCAGTCGCTTAGAAAGCACTTTGAAAAACTGCCCATTTCGGAAACGCCTGCCGTGGTGCTTAACGGCGCGGGAGTTTACGATTACAGCAAAGAAAAAATGGTGCGTTTTTCACCTATAAACCCTTTGGCTGCCGACATTGTCAGACAGGTTTTTGAGCGTTTTCCGTCAGTTGAAATAGAGGTTCTCACCGACAAAACCATTTATACGCTTAATTCAAAAATCTTTTGTCCCGTAATGGTTCGGGCGGATAAGCTTAACCATACGGATTTTAAACGCTTTTCCCAGCTTCCTAAAGAGAATTGGGGTAAAGTAATATTTCTCGGAGTGCCTGGGCTTATTACCGAGGTAAGAAAGTTTATTGACGCAATACCCGACAAAAAGGCTAATTTTATGTCAAGCTCAATAGCTTCCTTTGAAATGCTTGAAGAGGGCGTACACAAGGGTGTAGGCGCTATGGAAATTGCGGAAATGTACGGTATTCCTTATAAGCACACCGCCGCCATAGGCGACTATTTTAATGATTACGATATGCTTAAAACGGTTTATCTCTCCGCTTGCTGCGGTCAGGCTCCGAAAGGACTTAAAGAAATCTCAAAATATCACGCCTGCCATTGCAATAAGGGCGCGGTCGGAGATTTGCTTGAATACATAATGGACAAACAGCCGAGCGAAGAGAAAACCGAGGTTTAATTTATCAATTACAAGGAGGAAATATAATGGACGCATCACTTAAAAAACAGCTTGAAATCTTTGCGGTAAAAGAAAGACTTTTACTGATGGAGGGTATTTTCAATGCAAAAGCAGGTCACCCGGGCGGCTCGCTTTCAATAGCAGAGCTTCTCGCTTATCTTTATAATGTTGAGATGAAGGTTGACCCTGAAAACCCGAAAGACCCCAACCGTGACAGATTTGTTCTTTCAAAGGGCCATGCGGCACCTGCGCTTTATGCAACGCTCGCGCTTAAAGGCTTTTTCCCTACAGATGACATAAAAACTCTCCGTAAATCAGATTCGTATCTTCAGGGTCACCCGAGTATGAATAAGGTTCCGGGTGTTGATATGAGTACAGGCTCGCTGGGTCAGGGAATTTCCGCAGCAGCGGGAATGGCTCTTGCCGCAAAGCTTGACGGTAAAGATTACAGAGTTTACACAATACTCGGCGACGGTGAAATTGAAGAGGGAGAGGTTTGGGAAGCCGCAATGTTTGCTTCCGCAAAGGGTCTTGACAATCTTCTTGTTATTGTTGACAATAATAATCTTCAGATTGACGGTACTGTTGAAGAGGTAAATTCTCCTTATCCTATTTTTGAAAAATTTGAGGCTTTCGGCTTTAATACAATAGCTATTGACGGCAATAATTTTGACGAGATTGAAGATGCTGTTAAGCGGGCAAAGGAATTTAAGGGTAAGCCCACCGCTGTTATTGCAAAGTGTGTTAAGGGCAAGGGCGTTTCTTATATGGAAAATGCAGTTAACTGGCACGGCGCGGCTCCGAATGAAGAGCTTTACAATGTTGCAGTTGGGGAGCTTACAGCCGCTCTTAAAGAATTGGAGGCGTAAACAATGAGTGAAATAATTAAAACGGCTACACGTGATGCATACGGCAAGGCTCTTATTGAGCTTGGCGATACCGACAAAAAAATTATCGTTCTTGACGCTGACCTTGCAGCTGCAACAAAAACGGGTATGTTTAAAAAGGCGCATCCCGAAAAGTTTGTTGACTGCGGCATTGCAGAGGGTAATATGATGGGTGTTGCGGCAGGTCTTGCGGCTTCGGGATATACAGTATTTGCTTCGTCTTTCGCTATGTTTGCGGCAGGCAGAGCATTTGAACAGGTGAGAAATTCAATAGGCTATCCTCATCTTAATGTTAAAATCGGCGCTACTCACGCAGGCATTTCCGTAGGTGAGGACGGCGCAAGCCACCAGTGCTGTGAGGATATAGGTCTTATGAGAACAATTCCCGGTATGGTAATTCTTAATCCTGCGGACGACATTGAAGCAAGATTGTGCGTTCTTGCCGCCGCAGAGCATGACGGTCCTGTTTATATGCGTTTCGGAAGACTTGCAGTTCCGAGAGTTTTTGACGAAAGCTATAAATTTGAAATTGGAAAAGGCGCTGTTCTTAAAGAGGGCACTGACGTAACAATTATTGCAACAGGTCTTATGGTAAATGAGGCTCTTATGGCGGCAGAAAAGCTCGCAGACGAGGGCGTTTCGGCAAGAGTTGTAAATATGGCAACAATCAAGCCGATTGACAGAGACATAATTATTGACTCAGCCAAGAAAACAGGCGTTATTGTTACAGCTGAGGAGCATAATATTATTGGCGGACTCGGTTCAGCCGTTGCAGAGGTAGTTTGCGAAACCGTTCCCGTTCCTGTACTCAGAGTCGGCGTTAACGATACCTTCGGCAAATCAGGTCCTGCTGTGGAGCTTCTCCACGAATTTGGGCTTGACGCTGACAACATCGCTGTCAAGGCAAAAGAAGCAGTTGATTTAAAAAATAAATAAAGTAGTGCGGGGGGTTGCGGGTCTCCGACGGAGACCTCTGCAAAGCAGAAGCAACGACAGAGGCGGGAGTCGAGTAATTGCTCCCGCCGTTAGCATCATTTATTGTAATAAGCTTATAAGTGAGGTGTTTTTATTTTGAATTATTTTTCAAAAGGTAAAGGCAAGTCGTTTATAGTTTTTCTTTTTTCAATAATTGCGTATGTTCTATTTGCACTTTCAACTCTTTTTGCAGTTTCTGTATGTAAAGAATGGTACGGGCTTATTATAGGTGCAATTCTTATGGCTTTAGCTGTTCCTGCACATATTTTAGCAAAAAAATCTAAACCCTTTTACATTTTAAGTTTTGCTTTAAATACAGTTGGCAGCGGTTTTGCTGCTTCCGCTTATTATCTTGAAAAAGGATTTAACATAATTGCTGAAAGTATGTTTTTACCAATGTTAATACCTGCGTTGGTTTCATTAGTCACATACTTGCTTATAAGAATTTTTCCTAAAATCAAAAAAATTATTCTTACTGCATCGACGATTGCTACAGTCTTAATGCTTATTGCATTTGCTGTTTTGTGGATAAAAAACGGATATGAGTTTTATAGTTTTGTATTTTTCAATACAGTGTTTACACTATTTTATGTGGTAGTTAATGCGGTAACCGTGAACAATAATGAGCATGTAGTTTTTAGAGATATTTCCTTTGGCAGCTTTGGAATATTCATTGTTGTTGCATTAGTAGTGGTATTCATTATAACTGAAGGTGATATTCTTGATGGGATATTGGATTTCGGTACGATAGATGAAGGCAAAAAAGGAAATAAAAAATAAATAAAAAAGGGGCTTGTTCAAAGTCCCTTAATTTTTTGTTTTATCTTATAATCTTGCCGGCAATTTCTTAACCGGTCTTTTGGAGTCATTGCAATTTGAAAAATAAACATATATAAAGTTCGCGCGTAAGCAACATTTTTATCTCCTGATTATTTCGGGTGTTGTCTCTAAAAGCGCTTTTACTAAATCCTTGTTGTCGGCAATTTTACGGTCAAATATCAGTCCGCCACGTGCGGTGTCTTCGTGCTTATGGTAATCAGAACCGCTCATTTTTAACAGCGAATTTTCGTCTGCCCACATATTCGCAATTGCGTTGTGCGAATTGTGTCTCGGACAGCCGTTGTAAACCTCAATTCCGTCAAGATGTTTTGGGTTAGTAACGGTCATACCGATTCTGAACGGGTGCGCCTGAAAAATTGCCATACCGTTTTTGTGAACAAGCTCGGAAAATTCAGATATGCGCATACGGTCAATATCAACATTGTCATAAAGAAATTTTTCAGTAACCCCGTAAACAAGGTAATCGTTCATATTTGCGTCTTCGGGAAAGTAAAATCTTATTTCCATTCCGAGAAAAACATTAATTTCCTCGTTCGCCGCTTTTTTTGCCGCATTGTAGCCGCGAAGAAAGAAATCAATTTTCTCTTTCCACGATACTGCCTTACCCTCAAAACGCGCAAAGGTAGACGGACTTAAATGGTCTGTAATGACAATTCCGTCATAGCCGGCTTTAATGTAATCCTTTATCATATCTTCAGCTTTAATATGCGCGCATCTGCTTGTATTGGACGTGTGAGCGTGCATTTCGCAAACAAATTTTTCCATAATTAAACCTTCTCGTTTTTTAATAGTTTATTTTAACATAAATTACTTTATTTCACAATATAATTTAGTTGAACTTTTGATTGAAAAAAATCGAATTTTGTATTATTATATACATTTGGAGGGATAGTATGAATTTTTATAACAGTAAAACAGATTCCGATTTAACACTTCTTGAACCGACTTTGGAAGAATACGGCGATGAAGCCGAAAACCTTATCACCGTTTTGCAGTCGGCGCAGGAAATTTACGGCTATTTGCCTACAGATGTAATTATATATATTTCTAAGCGGATGTGTGTTCCGATAACAAAAATAATAGGCGTTGCAACCTTTTATTCACAGTTCAGATTAACGCCTATCGGCAAATATCTTATTATGCTTTGCAAGGGAACTGCCTGTCACGTTAACGGTGCGGACGGCATTTATGAGGCTATCAGCGAGTATTTGAATATAACCGACGGCGAAACGACTGAGGACGGCTTGTTTACCGTTAAGTGTGTTGCGTGTCTTGGGTGTTGCAGTCTGTCACCCGTAATGATGGTGAACGATGACACATACGGCTCTTTAACTCCCGAAAAAGCCGTAAATATACTGAAGGACTTGGCTGAAAAGGAGGAGAAATAATGAAGATTGCAGTGGGTCAGGGCAGCTGCGGAATTGCCGCAGGCGCTTTAAAGGCTTATGACGTTTTAGAGCAAAAGCTGAACAGTAAAAATGAACTTACCTTTACAGGCTGTATAGGTATGTGCTATCTTGAGCCAATAGTTGATGTTTATAATGAAAATGAGCTTCACAGGTTTGTGCGCGTTACCCCCGAAATTGCCGAAAAAATAGCAAAGGCTGTAAACAGCGGTGATTTTTCATTATCGGCTGAATATGAAATATCCGAAGATGACAAGGCTTTTCTTTCTTCTCAGACAAGAATTGCGCTTCGTCATTGCGGTATAATAAATCCCGAAAAAATAGAGGATTATATAGAAGACAGCGGCTATGAGGCTATAAAAAAATGCGTTACGCAAATGACTCCCGAAGAGGTTATTGAAGAGATAAAAATCTCAGGTCTTGCCGGGCGTGGCGGCGCAGGCTTTCCCACGTGGTTTAAGTGGAATGCCGCAAAAAATTCCGAGGGTAATGAAAAATATCTTATCTGCAATGCGGACGAGGGCGACCCCGGCGCATTTATGGACAGAGCGGTTATTGAAAGCGACCCTCACACGCTGATTGAGGGAATGCTCATAGGCGCTTATGCTATAGGCGCAAAGCAGGCAATCGTTTATGTCCGCGCTGAGTATCCTCTGGCGGTAAAACGCCTTAAAAAAGCTATAAATCAGGCAAGAGAAAGAGGCTTTGTGGGCGAAAATATTTTCGGTACTGAATTTTCCTGCGATTTTAAAATCAAGGCAGGCGCAGGCGCATTTGTCTGCGGTGAGGAAACAGCGCTTATCGAATCTCTTGAAGGCTCAAGAGGAATGCCTCGTTTAAAGCCGCCCTTCCCTGCGCAGTCAGGCTTTTTGCATAAGCCGTCAAACATAAACAATGTTGAAACCTTTGCAAATGTTGCTTGGATAATAAAAAACGGCGGCGAAAAGTTTGCCGAGATGGGAACGGAAACCAGCAAAGGTACAAAGGTTTTTGCTCTTACAGGTAAGGTTAGCAAAGGCGGTCTTGTTGAAATTCCAATGGGCAAAACTCTTCGTGACGTTATTTTCGGCATAGGCGGCGGAATACGCGGCGGCAAAAAGTTTAAGGCTGTTCAAATGGGCGGACCTTCAGGAGGATGTATTCCCGAAAGTCTTCTTGATACAGTTATCGATTATAAAGCGCTCTCTGCAACCGGCGCAATTATGGGCTCGGGCGGAATGGTCGTTATGGACGAAAGCACCTGTATGGTGGGAATGGCAAAATTCTTCCTTGATTTTACCGCAAAGGAGTCCTGCGGAAAATGTACGCACTGCCGTATAGGCACAAAGCGTATGCTTGAAATTCTTACAAGAATAACGGAGGGCGAGGGTAAAGAAGAGGATATCGAGCTTCTTGAGGAGCTTTGCTATTCTATTAAAGACGGCGCGTTGTGCGGACTCGGTCAGACGGCGCCTAACCCCGTTCTTACAACACTTAAATATTTCCGTGACGAATATACGGACCATATTGAAAATAAACACTGCACGGCTCATGAATGTGCCAAGCTTCGTAAATATAAAATCAATCCCGACGCTTGCCGAGGCTGTACTGCCTGCGCAAGAAAATGTCCTGTAGGGGCGATTTCGGGTGCGGTTAAATCGGCTCATAAAATTGACAGTGAGAAGTGCATTGGCTGCGGAAGCTGTTTATCAGCTTGCCGTTTCGGCGCAGTGGAGGTGGAATAATGCAGATTAAAATTATAATTGACGGTAAAGAAATTGTTGCCGATTCAGATAAATCAATTCTTGATATTGCGGCGGAGAACGGAATAAACATCCCTAATATGTGCTATGACCCGCTTGTTGAGGCTTACGGAGGCTGCGGACTTTGCACCGTTGAGGCTGAGGGCGTTCCGAAGCTTTTACGTGCCTGCGCAACAAAGCCCTCTGACGGAATGGTTATACACACCGATTCCGACAGAGTCAAACAGTCACGCAAGGTTGCATTGGAACTTCTTTTATCTGACCACACGGGCGACTGTAAAGCGCCTTGCACAAAGGCTTGCCCCGCAGGAACTGACTGTCAGGGGTATGTGGGCTTAATCGCTAACGGCGAATTTGAAGAGGCTGTAAAGTTAATCAGAGAAAAAGTACCTTTTCCGTCGTCTATCGGCAGGGTTTGTCCTCATCCTTGTGAAAAGGCTTGCCGCAGACAGTATGTTGATTCCTCAATTTCAATAGCTTTTCTGAAAAGCTTTGCCGCAGATAAATATTTGGGTGATACTGCTCTTTTACCTAAAAAGGCTGAGAAAAGCGGAAAGAGCGTTGCTGTAATCGGCGGCGGTCCCGCAGGACTTACTGCGGCTTATTTCCTTTCTCTTAAAGGCCATAGTGTAACAGTATTTGAGCAGATGCCTAAAATGGGCGGAATGCTGCGTTACGGTATACCCGAATACCGTTTACCTAAGGCTGTTCTCGATAAAGAAATTGAATTTATTAAAGCAGCGGGAATAACATTTAAAAATAACGTAAATATCGGTAAGGATATTTTCTTCGCTGACATAAAGAAAGATTATGACGCTGTAATAGTTGCCGCAGGCGCTTGGAAAAGCACTAAAATGCGTGTTCAGGGTGAGGATTTAGACGGCATTTTCGGCGGAATAGATTTTCTCAGAGAGGTTAGCTTGGGAAATAAACCGCAAATCGGAAAAAATGTAGCTGTTTGCGGCGGCGGTAATACCGCAATGGACGCTTGCAGAACGGCAGTACGGCTCGGCGCGGAAAATGTTTATGTAATTTACAGAAGAACTAAAGATGAAATGCCTGCCGACCCGCAGGAGATTCTTGAATCGGAAGAAGAAGGCGTAATTTATAAATATCTTACTAATCCGATTGAGTTTACTGAGTTAAACGGACACGTTTCAGGCGTTGTTCTTCAAAAAATGAAGCTTGGCGAGCCTGACGAGAGCGGCAGACGCCGTCCCGAACCGATTGAAGGTGAAACCGAAGCTATTGAGCTTGACTCTGTCATTATGGCAATCGGTCAAGCACCGAATCTCAGCGGATTTGAAGCTCTTGAGCAAACAAGAAGAGGAACTGTTGCCGCGTCCGAGAATAGCTTTGCAACATCTGAAGAGGGCGTATTTGCAATAGGCGACGTTTCAAACAAGGGCGCTGACATTGCAATTGCCGCAATAGGCGAGGCGGAAAAAGCGGCTAAGGTAATTGATGCCTATTTGCGCGGAGAAAAGACTGAATACAGAAGACCGTTTTTGGTTGAGCGTGACGACAGTGAAATTGATTATTCGACCTTTGAAAAATCTGCAAGAGCAATTATGCCTCAGTTGTTGCCTGACGAGCGTAAGAATTCTTTCGCGGAGGTAAATAAAGGCTTTACCGATGAACAGGCAAAGGCAGAGGCAAACCGATGCCTTGAATGTGGCTGTCACGATTATTACGAATGTAAGCTTGTAAAATATGCCGATGAAAATGATGTTTCATATAAACGTCTTTGCGGCGAAAAGCATTCTCGCAATACCGAGGACAGAAACGAGCTTATTAGTCGTAATGCCGACAAATGCGTGCTTTGCGGACTATGTGTCCGAATTTGCGATAAGGTTGTGGGCAAATCAGCAATAGGACTTGTTGACCGTGGCTTCGGCACGTCGGTTATTACTGAATTCGGCAAAAAACTGGCTGAAACCGACTGCACCTTCTGCGGAATGTGCGTTGACAAATGTCCTACAGGTGCTTTGCGTGAAAAGAGCGGAGCTGAAAAAGCGCTTGTAGTAAAGGAAAACAGTAAAATTACCGTTTGTGAGCTTTGCGAAAAACGCTGTCCAATTGATGTAAGATTTATCGGCGAAACAATTACCCGCATAAAGCCTTACGGCAAAGACACCGTTATCTGCAAAAAGGGTAAATTTGACTTGCTTTCCGATAAATCCCTTCTTAAAAAGTAAACAATCTTTTAACTTTTTTGGTATTTCTTGCGTTAAAACTTTAAATATGGTATTATCATAATAGAAAATTTTGTGAGGTATCATATTTTGTTCGGCTATGTAACTGTTTATAAACCCGAATTAAAAATTAAAGATTATGAGGTTTACAAGGGTGTGTACTGCACCCTTTGTAAGCAGTTGCAAAAAGAATATGGCTTTTTTTCACGCTTTCTTTTGAGCTATGACGCTGTATTTTACGTGCTGTACCGAATGGGGATTTCTAAAGCTTCTGCGGAAATATCAAAATCTCATTGCAGCTTTTCTCTCTGTAAAAAATGCTTGAAAATTGAGTCCGACGAAGAAATTTTCAAAAAAGCTGCCGGAATAACCGTTATTCTGTCATATTTTAAGCTTTGCGACAGCATTTCAGACAGCGGATTTTTGAAGCGTACGTTTTGTAAGCTCATAAAGCCTTATTTTAAACATATTGCAAGATGCGCTCAAAAGAAATATCCCGATATGTTTTCTGCTGTTGAAAACTATATGAAAAAGCAGAATGAAACCGAAAAAGAGCTTAAAGGCGTGGATTTATCGGCAGACCCGACGGGAAATGCTTTAGGATACATTCTCTCGGACGGAAACGTAAATTCAGACAGCTTTAAAATCGGCTATTTCTTAGGCAGAACGGTATATTTGTTGGACGCATTTGACGATTACGAAAAGGATATTAAATCAAATTCGTTTAATCCGTTTAAAAATACGGATAATATAATTAAGGATGCAGGCTTTGCCGTTAATATGTCAATAGGTGAGCTTGCGGAATATATAAATAAAACCGAGTTTTTTAAATTTCGCGATATTATTTATAACATTGTGTTTGAAGGGCTTCCGTATAAATGCAAAAAAATTGTAATGAAAAAGAGAGGTGAGAAAGATGAATAATCCTTATTCCGTTTTAGGCGTTTTGCAAAGCGACAGCGAGGATACAATTAAAAAGGCTTACAGAACAAAGGCTTTTGCAATTGAAAGCTCTGATTTACCGCAAAATGAAAAGCAGGCTAAAATGGCAGAATTAGATTCAGCCTTTGACTATATTTTCAATGAAAAAAGAGGAACGGGAAATACAGGGGCTTCATCTTATCACAGCTCATCGTCTTATTCGGAATATACGTCACAGTTCCCCGATGTCCGCCGTCAGATAGCTGAGGGCAGGCTTGACGATGCCGAAACCATACTTGACGGTATCCCGCAGAATATGTGTTCTGCTGAGTGGTACTATTTAAAAGGGCTTATTTACCGAAGCCGCGGCTGGCTTAACGAGGCACACGATTATTTTGAACAAGCTGTTTCTCTTGACCCTTCTAATGAGGAATACAGAAAAGCTTATGAGTCCCTTTCAAAAAAAGCGCACGGCGGATATAAGCTTGATAATAACGACCGCTCAGGCTGTCTTGATTGCTGTGACTGCTGTGGCTGCTCGGGAGGTTGTCTTGATGACCTTTGCGCGCTTTGGTGCTGCGACAACATTTGTGAATGCTTCGGCGGAGATCTTTGCGGGTGTTGCTGATGAATAGAATTAAAGAAAAATCCTTTAAAGCCTCTTTCGGCGGAATATCCGCCGCGTTGTCTTTAATAATTATGGCGGTTTTCGGCGCATTTCCGTCAATGACCTATGCTGCGCCTGTTTTTTGCGGAATATTTATAGCCTTTTCCGTTATTGAATTCGGTTCAAAATTTGCATTTGCGCTTTATTTGGCTGTTTCGGTTTTGGCATTGGCGGTTGTACCCAATAAAGAGGCGGCAGTGTTTTATGCCCTGTTTTTCGGAGTTTATCCTATCTTAAAGGGCTTTATTGAAAGCAGAATAAAGGGCGCTTTTGCGTGGATGGTTAAATACTTAATATTTAATATTGCAATAATAGTCGGCTATTTAATTTGCGCTAAGCTTTTGAATATCCCTTATGATGAAATCGGTTTTTTAGGAAAGTTTACCTTGCTGTTTTTGTGGGGTTCGGGAAATGTTGCGTTTTTTGTTTACGATGTCGCTTTTACCCGAGTGGTAACCCTTTATATTTACAAATGGCAAAAATATGTTAAGAGGTTGCTGAAGTAAATGGATATTACCGAAGATAATAAATTAAACAGCGATGAAAAAATGCATACCGAAGGCAATGTAGTAAGGCTTTCCGACGTTCAAAAAAACGAAAATCCGAAAAACAAACCGAAAAATGTCCACGCAGGTCACAGACAAAGACTGAGAACCCGTTTTGTCGAAAACGGACTTGACTCCTTTGAAGACCACAACGCCTTAGAGCTTTTTCTGTTTTATGCAATCCCAAACCGTGATGTAAATGATTTAGCTCATAATTTAATTAACGAGTTCGGCTCGCTTTCGGCAGTGTTTGACGCGCGATATGAGGATTTGTGTAAGGTAAAAGGAATATCTGAATATTCCGCTTCTCTTATCAAGCTTCTGCCCGCAATGGCAAGGCGTTATGAGCAGGGGAAGGTTTCGGCGAATGACGCTGTTTATGATGAGCCTGAGAAAATTGCCGAGTATATGTCAGGAATTTATTTCGGAGTGAACCGTGAAGAGTTGTATGTTATCTGCCTTGACGGCGCATGCCATCTTTTGAAATGTATAAAGCTGGGTACCGGAGAGGTTGATAAGGTTTCTGTAAGCTACAGAAATATTGCAGAGCAAGTTTTCAGCACTAATGCGACAAATGTAATTGTTGTACATAATCACGTTTCGGGAATCGTCGCGCCATCATCACAGGATATTGTATTTACTTCAAACCTTATTTCTGCAATGAAAGGCGTGGGAATACGTATCAGTGACCATATAATTATGGGTAACGGAAAAGAATATTTTTCAATGCGGCGAAGCAAAAAATGGGGCTGTATTTTTAAATAAAAATCACATTTAAGAAATATATAGAAATATTACTTCTTTCTCTTGACAAGTATAAGATTTTTTCATATAATATTTTAGTCACACATATGCCGGTGTGATGGAATTGGCAGACGTAGTGGACTCAAAATCCACCGCTGGCGACAGCGTACCGGTTCGAGTCCGGTCACCGGCACCAGACTGAGTCTGGACGCAATCCGCGTTCGGACTCTTTTCTTTTTTGATAATTCGCAGCACACGTTTAAGATACATCTTTTTTGTACCCCACAGACAAAAAGAAACGACAATCCTCTATCGAAGAATGTAGTTTCTTTTTCTTTTAGATAAAATATTAAAATATGTTTAAACTGAAAATTCGTTATCAATAGATGGCGAATTTTTGTCTAATATGATTGCTTTAACAAAAATTTTGTAATACACTAAATTTTGGAAGGGTGAATTATATGAAAAAAGCTAAACCGATAATTACAGCTTTGAGTGCAGTGGGCGCGGGTGCTGCGGTGCTTTATTCAAATTTATTGAAAAACAGCGCAAAAAGGCCTAAGCTTTCAGAGGGTAAAAGCTGTTTTACAGACGAACAAATAGCAGAATATGCGTTAAGACTTCAAAAAATGATTCAGTGCAAAACTGTTTCACAAAAGGACAGCTTTGACGATACCGAATTCCAAAAGCTTAGGGATGCGGTCGAGGAATTGTTCCCGCTCTTCTCAGAAAAAAGCGAGAAAATGACATTCAGCGATGACTGCTGGATTTACAAAATTACAGGTGCAGACACAGCACACAATATTATGCTTATGTCTCACCATGACGTTGTCGCGGCTGACGGAAAATGGTTACACGAGCAGTTTTCGGGTGAGATAGCTGACGGAAAAATCTGGGGCAGGGGAACTGTTGACACAAAAACTCCGCTTTTTGCAGAGCTTTCCGCAATTGAAGAGCTTCTGTCCGAGGACTTTGAGTTTCCTTGCAATGTTTACATCGGCTCGTCGCATAATGAAGAAATCGGCGGTGACGGAATGCCGAAAGCTAACGAATATTTTAAAGAAAACGGAATAAGATTCGATGTTATTCTTGACGAGGGTGGCGCAATAATTGAGCCTCCCCTCAGCGGAATGAAATGCGAAAAATGCGCAATGATAGCTGTTCACGAAAAAGGCAGATACTATTTCAATTGCACCGCAAAGGCGGAAAATGCGCACGCAAGCCTTACAAGCGCCAACAATCTCAATGTAATTGAGCGAATGACTGCTTTTATAAATGAAACAACTAACGGGAATATTTTCATAAGAGAAATAAATCCGCAAGTGCGTGCGATGCTTGAGCATTTAGCGCCGTACAGCTCATTGCCGATGAATATTATATTTTCAAATCTTTGGCTGTTCAGTCCCGTTCTTAAAAAGCTTATGCCCAAAATTAACGCGCAGGCAGGCGGACTTATAGGCACAACCTGTTCATTCGGTAAAATTGAGGGCGATACGTCAAATAAAATCTGTACTGCAAGAGCATTTTTAAGACCTGTCAGTGAAGAAAATTTTAAAAAGGATATAGAAGCATTTAAGAACACAGCAGAAAAGTACGGCATAGAGCTGGAGCTTGACAAAACGAGCGAATATCACGCTCCTGCCGATATGGAGAAGCCCGCGTTTGAGTATCTCAAAAAATGCGTAACTGACATTTTCCCTCAGTATCCGGTTTCTCCGTTTATTCTGCCTGCGGGAACAGACGCAAGAACGCTTACGGACGTTTGCGACTGTGTACTTAGATTTGCGCCGATAAAGCTGTCAAAACAGCAGCTTGACTCCGTTCATTCAGAAAATGAAAATATTGACCTTAGCGCTGTCGCGGACTGCGTTAAATTCTATAAACACTTTTTGACAAATTATCGGGTGCAGTAAAACATATTTTTTATACTTTCGCCTGTGGTTTGCCATGATACGAGTCGCGGAATATTACAGTTATATATTGCGTTTTTATGAAAATGGTGGTAGAATACTTTTATATAATTTTGAGGAGGTTATTTTTATGGATTTATCTAAAATTATCAGCAGAAAAGATGAAGCCGCGCAGTATATGATTGATGAAATCACTCATATCTGCAATGACTTTGAAACAAGAAGCCCCGGCACAAAGGGTGAGGAGCAGGCTTGTCAGTATGCGGCGGATACAATGAAAGAGCTTGGATGCGACAGAACATTCGTTGAAGGCTTTAAAGAGAATCCCGGCTCATTCTTCGGGTGGATTTACTTAACGATTTCTTGTTGCTTTTTGGCATTTGCGTCTTACTTTTTTGCACCTGTCCTTTCAATAATTTTTATTGCAATAGGACTTGTAATTTGTTTTTTACAGTTCGGTCTTTACAAAAAGACTGTTGACAAGCTTTTTAAGGAAAAAATCGGTCATAATGCGACCGGCTTTAAAAAGCCCACAGGTGAAGTTAAACGCAGAATAATATTTAACGGTCACCCTGACGCTGCTTGGGAATGGCCCTTCAAGTACAAGTTTACTTATCTTGGATTTGATATACATATGGGAATTTGTTTTGTAGGCGCATTTTACACGCTTGCAATTGCAATACTTAAATTGGCAGGCGTAATTACAGGAAGCCTTGCATTAAAGCTCGGTCTTGTTGCTCTTGTTTTTGTTCCATTCTGGTTCGGTCTTTACTTTATGTGGAATGAAAAGAGAATTGTAGGCGGTGCTAACGATAACCTTACAGGCTGTTATATGGGTATTGCAATTCTTAAAATGCTTAAAGATGAAGGCATTGAATTCGAAAATACCGAAATCGGCGTAGTTCTTTCAGGCTCTGAGGAGGCGGGGCTTCGCGGTGCAAAGGCTTGGTGCGAGGCACACAAGGACGAAATGAACGATGTACCTACCTTTATAATTTCTTATGATACAATTGCTCAGTCAGAAGAGCTTATGATTAACTACCGTGACCTTAACGGAACGGTAAAGGTTGACAAGGATGTATCCGATTTGTTCTATGAAGCTTGCGAAGAACTTAAAATCCCGTGTAAAAAGGGTATGGTTCCGCCTCTCGGAGGAGCGACCGATTCAGCAGCATTTGCTCAGGCAGGGCTTAGAGCTACGGGCGTTACAGCCCTCAGCCATGCGCTCCCTGATTTCTACCATACAAGACTTGACACTCCCGATGCGCTTAATAAAGAGTGCCTTGCCACTTGCTTTGCCGCTTCCGTTAAGGCTCTTGAGATGTTCGATAACGGCGCTAAGCAGTAATTTTATTAAATAAACTATTAAAAATCCCGCTGACATCAATTTGTTAGTGGGATTTTTAAATTTTATGTGTATTTTATAAAAAGGTATAGAAAATATTTTGAATATTTGTTGAAAATTATATTGTCTTATGATATACTATATAAGTATTTTATGAAAAGGAGAGATAAAATGAGTAAAAATAGTAACTCTGTCCCTTCAAATGCTATCAAACACAATACATACACCGGTAAAGAGCTTACGGGTTATTTGGTAGGACTTGCAGGACAAAATATTATTTACAACATTATTTCCGGCGGACTTCAGTATTATTGGCAGTCAATTATTTTCCTGCCGGCAATGGCTATTTCCACAATTTTCTTTATTGCCCGTGTTTGGGACGCTATAAATGACCCGATGATGGGTTCAATAGTTGACCATACAAGGTCAAAATGGGGTAAATGTAAGCCTTACCTTATGTTTGTTCCGATTCCTGTTGGTATTATAACAATACTCACTTTCTGCAACGGAACTTATACTGATTATTCATCAACAAGTATGCACGCTTTAATTATTGCTTGGGCGGCTGTTTCTTATATCCTTTGGGGTATGATGTATACTGTCGGCGATATTCCGCTTTGGGGCGTAACATCTCTTATGACCGATGACGAAAAAGACAGGGCAAAGGCTTTGTCACTTGCACGTATTGTAGCAAACGCAGGCGCTATCGGTATGCTTATTACCTTTGCAGGTAAAGCTCTTTCTCCTGCTTTCCAGAATAAGGGTATGGATATTATTCATGCCGATAAAACATCTTACATCATAATTGCAGTAATTCTTACAATTTTTGCAACAATTCTCTTCCAATTTGCAGGTCTTTCTGTAAAAGAGCGCGTTCAGCAGTCTGAAAAGAAATATACAATGAAAGAGAACTTTAAAATAATGTTCTCAAATGACCCGTTCAGAAGACTTCTTATTTCGGGTATTTTAAGAAGCCCCATTCAGCTTCTTTCAATCGTAGGCTTGTCGCTTGTTATGTACTATTTCTTCGACAACAACCTCGCAAATCTTGTTGTTGACGGCAAGCTCCAGATTATAAAAATCGTTCAGCTTTTACTTATGGCATTAGGTATTTTGGGCGGTATGATTATCGGTACTGCCGTTACACCTAAACTTACAGGCAAATTCGGTAAAAAACAGCTCTACAATTTCTATTCAATAGCAGGCGCTGTTCCGTATTTCTTAATATTTGCTGTTTACAAGCTTGCCGGCGGTAACCTTATGAAGAGTATGGCTTATGTTGTACTTATGGCTGTTATGATGTTTGCATCATCTTGGGCAATGGGTTCAATCAATATCCTTCAGTCAATTATGATTGCAGACTGCGTTGACTATGAGGAGTATAAGAACGGTGTCCGTACTGACGGTGTGTTCTTCTCAGGTCAGTCCTTTATCACAAAGCTTTCAATGGGCGTTTCATCGCTTATTTCAGGCTTTATTTATAGTGCAGTTCATTATACCGACAAGTATATTGAAATACTTAACACAGACCTTGCTGAAGGTAAATACCACTTCTTTGAGGCAAATGACGGCAAATATGCTATGGCAATGTTCCTGCTTATTTCCGTACCGCCTGCAATCGGTATGCTTCTTTCAGCTATTCCGACTATTAAATATTCTCTTACAGACAAAGAGCACACAAGAATTCTTAATGAACTTATTGAAAGACGTGCCGCAAAATCTGAGGATTGATTTAATTAAATTTATTTATTAAAAAAAGCAGTGTGAGCTTAGGCTTTCACTGCTTTTTTGGAGGATTTTTTAATATAATATGAAATACAGTAATGTTGCAAAGGGTACTTTTATCAGTCGTCTGAACCGTTTTATTGCAAACTGTGAAATTAACGGAGAATCTCAGATTTGCCACGTAAAAAATACAGGCAGATGCAAGGAACTCTTCGTAGAAGGTGCAACGGTCTATCTGCAAAAGTCTGACAATCCGAAACGTAAAACCTTGTACGATTTGATAGCTGTCCAAAAGGGCGACAGGCTCATAAATATTGACAGTCAAATAGTAAACAGCGTTGCTCTCGAATATATGCCTGCTTTATTTGACGATATTAGTCTTATAAAGCCTGAATGTAAATACGGCAATTCACGTTTTGATATTTATCTTGAAACAAAAAATGACAAGATTTTCATTGAGTGTAAGGGTGTAACACTTGAAAAAGACGGTGTTGCGCGTTTTCCCGACGCACCGACCGAAAGGGGAGTGAAACATCTTAAAGAATTGCAAAAAGCAATTGCAGAAGGTTATAAAGCATTTGTGCTGTTTGTAATTCAAATGGATAATATTTCACACTTTGAGCCGAACAAAGAAACTCACCCTGAATTTGCCGAAGAGCTTAAAAATGCTCAAAAAAACGGCGTAACAGTTTTAGCATACAATTGCACTGTTACACCTGAAGAAATTAAAATTCAAAATAAAGTAAAGGTAGTTTTGTAATTAATAAATCGGAAACGGAAAAATAAACCCGTCTCCGATTTTTTTTGTTTTATATTGTTTGTTTTTAATTAACCGAATCTTGAAAGCAGGAAACCTGCCGCAACAGCCGAACCGATAACGCCTGCAACGTTCGGACCCATAGCGTGCATAAGCAGGAAGTTTGAGGGATTGTATTTTCTGCCCTCAACCTGAGAAACACGCGCCGCCATAGGAACCGCCGAAACGCCTGCTGAGCCGATAAGGGGATTTACTCTGCCCTTAGTGATAACATTCATAAGCTTTGCGAAGAGTACACCGCCCGCCGTTGAGAACATAAACGCAATAAGACCGATTACAACAACGAGAACCGTTTTAAATGCAAGGAAAGTTTTGCCCTCTGCGGTAGCGCCGACTGTTACGCCGAGCATAATTGTAACAATGTTGCAAAGTGCGTTCTGCGCAGTGTCTGAAAGCCTGTCTGTAACACCGGATTCCTTAAACAGGTTACCGAGCATCAGCATACCGATAAGCGGAGCGGTTGACGGAATAACAAGAACGCAAATAACGGTAACAACTATCGGGAAAATGATTTTCTCAGCCTTGCTGACCGTTCTGAGCTGTTCCATTTTAACCTTGCGCTCTTTTTCTGTTGTGAGAAGCTTCATAATCGGCGGCTGAATAAGGGGGATAAGCGCCATATACGAATACGCCGCAACTGCGATAGGACCTAAAAGGTGAGGCGCAAGCTTGCCTGTAAGGTAAATTGCCGTCGGACCGTCAGCACCGCCGATGATAGCGATTGCCGCAGCCTCAAGCGCTGTAAAGCCTTCGTAACCGGGGATAAGATTAGTTGCACAGGCAATTAAGAATGCAACATAAATACCGAGCTGTGCCGCCGCGCCTAAAAGAAGGCTTGAGGGGTTAGCGAGAAGCGGACCGAAATCTGTCATTGCGCCTACGCCCAAAAAGATAAGGCAGGGGAATATACTCGATTTAACACCGCAGTAAATAAGTCTTAAAACACCCGAATCGTACCAATGCGCCGAAGCGTCAATAACCTCTCCGCCGGGGGTGGCAATAGCCAGCGGGTCATACATTATATCGGGATAAATGTTAACAAGCAACATTCCGAATGCAATGGGCAAAAGGAGTAACGGCTCATATTTTTTAACAATGGCAAGGTAAAGCAATCCGAAAGAAATTACAATCATTACCCAGTTTTGCCACGCAAGATGTGCAAAGCCCGATTCTTGAAACAGGCTTACAAGAGCGTCAATAATCTGCATACCTGTTCCCCCTTAACCAATAACGGCAAGAACAGCGTCGGTTTCAACTGTCTGACCTTTTGTAACAAGGACTTGCGAAACAGTGCCTGAAGCGGAGGCAACAATTTCATTTTCCATTTTCATTGCTTCAAGAATGAAAAGAACGTCGCCTTCTTTTACTGTCTGTCCCTGTGAAGCATTTACTTTAAGTATTGAACCCGGCATGGGCGATTTAATCTGTGTGCCGTTTCCTGTAATAACAGGTGCTGCGGGCGCTGACTGAACGGGGGCAGGAGCCGCAGCGGCAACGGGCATAGCGGGCGCAGCCGCTGCGTCGGAAATGTTTGTAACAATAGCTTCTTCGGTTTCCGTAACGTCTACCTCATAATTTTTACCGTTTAATGTAACAATGTATTTCATATTTTTTCTCCCTTATTCTTCAATGAGCTTTATTGAGTTAAACTGTAGTCTGTTAAGCGGAATACCGCTTTCATTTGAAACAATTGCCATAATAATTGCGGCAGTTTTTTCGTCTGTTTTGTAAAGGTCAAGCGAGCCTATGGACTGCGTTTCCGGAAGAGCCTTTAATCCGTTACTGTTTTTCTGCTCTTTATTAACGGGATTCAAAATCTTTTCATCAGTCGCGCTTGCAGTTTTTTTACGTGCTTTGCTTTCAACTGTGCGTATCGCTTTTGAGAGTAAAACAACTATCACCGCAAGGAGAGCCAAAATAATCATAACAACGATTATTCCCGTTACCGAAACGCTGAGCGCTTCGCCCATTGAAATGGTTTGCTTTAACAGCGTGTTTGTCATATCGTTACCTCTCAGTCAATTCTTTTAATAGAATATTTGAATGTGTTCTTTGCTTTTTCTTCACGCTTTTCAAAGAAAGCCTCTGCCTGCTGTGGGAAGGCAATGTAAGAAAGAACATCTTCGTCCGATTTTGCTTTTTCTCCGATTTCGGCTTTACCTTTTTCAAATCCGTCCTCGAGCGTGTCTGCGAATCGGCAGGTAATCGGCTCGTCGTCACCCAACACCCTCTTTTGAAGGTCAGCGTTAATTTCACCGGGAGCTTTGCCGTATTCACCTTTGATATAAGCCTTAATCTCCTTTGAAATATTTTTATATCTTTCGCCGACAAGCACATTTGTAACGGCTTGGTTGCCGACCATTTGGCTCAAAGGAGTTACAAGAGGGGGATACCCCATATCCTCACGTACTCTCGGAATTTCAATAAGCGCTTCTTCCATTTTACCCAGAGCGTGCATATCCTCAAGATTTGCAATCATATTTGAAAGCATTCCGCCGGGAACTTTGTATGTCAGCGCGTCTGTGTCTGTCACAAGAGCTTTCGGCTTCAAAAGACCTGCTGAAAGATAACCGTCACGAAGCGGCTTGAAATGGTCGTTTACTTTTTTTAACACTGTTCTGTCAAGTCCTGTTTCATAGCCGAGTCCTGTAAGTGCGTCATGCAAAGTTTCAGTTGCAGGCTGTGAAGTGCCGCCCGAGAAGCAGGAGGTTGCAGTGTCAATAATATCGCATCCTGCCTCAACTGCTTTAAGAGCGGTCATATATGCCATTCCCGTTGTGCAGTGTGTGTGAAGAATAACGGGCATTTCGGGCATTGCGTCTTTAATAGCGCTTACAAGCTCTTTTGCCTCGATGGGTGTCATAACGCCTGCCATATCCTTAATACATATTGTTGAGCAACCCATTTCTTTCATTTCTCTTACAAGCTCAACATATTTTTTGAGAGTATGAACGGGGCTTGTTGTGTAAGAGATTGCACCCGATGCAACAGCGCCGTTCTTTATTGTTTCATCAACTGCAACTCTAATATTTCTTGTGTCGTTAAGTGCGTCGAAAATTCTGATAACATCTATTCCGTTTTCAATGCTCTTTTTAACAAACATTCTGACAACATCGTCAGGATAATGCTTGTATCCGAGAAGATTTTGACCACGCAGCAGCATTTGAAGACGTGTATCGGGGCATTTTGCTTTAATTTTTCTGAGCCTTTCCCACGGGTCTTCGTCAAGATAGCGCAGACATGAGTCAAAGGTTGCGCCGCCCCAGCATTCAAGAGAATAGTAACCCGCCTTATTGAGTGTTTCAAGTATCGGCTCAAAGTCAGAGAAGGGCATTCTCGTCGCCATGAGCGATTGGTTAGCGTCTCTCAATACGGTTTCAGTAAACTGTACTTTCATATATTAAACCTCCGCATAAAAATATCATATACTAATTTAAATCCAAATTTCTCCATTTTAAAATTGCAGTTTGATTTTATCACGTATTCGATTTTTTTTCAAGTAAATTTACAAACATGTTAAAATTTTGTCATTCTTCATTATTTTTTTCTTTTTTTCCTCCGAAAAATGTTAAAATTCCCGTAATTATTAAAAATGCGGCAAAAGCATAAGAAAGATATTCTGTTTTCAGCGACTTAAGAAAAAATCCCGCAAAAACCGCGCCGATGCAGCCGCCTAAAATAACAGGATATATTTCTTTGTATTTGACTTGCTTTTTTATTGTATAGATTACGGTGGATATTACGGCGCAGGGAATGAAAAAAGCAAGATTTATGCCTTGTGATTTAATTTGCGGCATATCAGAAAATATTACAAGATATATAATGAGAACTCCGCCGCCTCCGAAGCCCATTGAGCCGACAAGCCCAGCAAGAAAAGAGGCAATTGCTTTAATAACAGTATTCATTTCATAATCATCCTGACTCCTGCCCAAATCATAAATACGGCAAAGACTGATTTAAGCAGTTTATTTGAAGTTTTTTTTATAACGAATGTACCGAGTATTGCGCCCGGCAAGCCAAAAACAATATATGAATAGGTTTCACTCAAGTTGACATTGCCGTTCAAAAGATATATAATAAAGCTGATAAATGTTATAGGAAGTATTGTGGAAACGGCATTGATTTGTGCGCTTTTTTGGTCAAATCCGCATTTTTTGTAAAGCGGAACGGTGAGCATTCCGCCGCCTGCGCCTAATGTGACATTTACAATCCCTATTGCTATTCCCGAAAAAAACTTTTTAAGATTGTTCATTTTGTTCACTCTTCTTTCGGAGGTTTATTAGTGTGAAAAAAAACAATAAATTTAAAAGCGGCTTGAATAAATCTATTTTTGCTGCTCTTGCTGTTTACCACATAATGATAATTATTCCCTTCATTATTAACAGATTCCTTTGGCGTGATGTAACAACGTGGTATGCGTTTATGCTTTTGGCTGTTGATGCTGTTTTCCTTTTGCCGCTTATATTTAATACATATTATTCCCTTGAAGATACATATTTATTTGTGTTTCAGTGGCCTTTTGCAAGACTTAAAATCTATTATAACGACATTTTTATTATTGATAATGTTTTTCCTGAAGACGCAGAAAAGAAATATAAAAAGAAATACGGCTTTACAAATAAAATAATAGTTATAGGTTTTTATGCCGAAGTGCCTGACCGTAAGGCAAAAAAACTTAAAAAGGTAAAAAAGTACGTTGCAATTACTCCTGCCGACTACAATGCTTTTATGATAAGAATAGGCGGTAAATTTTCAAGCGCTAAAAAGGTCGCTTCAAAGCTTGAGGAAACTTTGAGACTGAATGAAGAAGAGCATAATAAGAAAAAGGCAAAGGTTGCAAAGGAAAGAAAACAGAAGGCTGATGAGAATAAACCGATTGATGTTGTTATATCTTCAAAAAAGAAAACTGATTTTAATTCCGATACAGCCGATACTGAAAAGCCTGAAAATACAACTGAATAATAACCAATAATAAAAGCCGGTACTTTTCGTATCGGCTTTGTTTTGCGATTTCAATAAATTGCTTTCGGAAAATTCCATTTAAATGTCATTGCGAGTATTCTGAGTGAAAATGTAATTGCGGCGCCTGTGAGCATTGATATGCTTTCGCCGATTCCGTATTTAATGAGAAAACAGTATGAGGCTGAGCCTAAAATCGCAGCAACGGCATATATTCTTTTTATCAGAATAAACGGAACGGACATTGTCAGAACATCTCGGAGAAGACCTCCGCAGACCCCTGTTATCAGTCCGTCGGAAATTACAATGACAGGATTTCCAAGATACCCGTTATCAATTGCCACCTTAGCGCCGATAACAACAAACAGCCCAAGACCCAAGGCGTCAAAAACATCATTTATGTGTTCAATCTTTGCTTCTTCTTTAAGATAATTTTTGCTGAAAGACTTTGCAATCAAAAACACAATGAGTGAAACCGAAAGCGAAAGTATCAGCTCAAGGTTATTACTGAACATTACAGGGGGCGAAATGCCTAAGATTACATCACGTGTAAGTCCGCCGCCGAATGATGTTATTATTCCGAGGAGCAGCACTCCGAAAAGGTCGGTTTTTCTGCGAATAGCAATCATCGCTCCCGAAACCGAAAAAGCAACTATACCCACGTATTCGATTATAATTGAAATCCCCTGTATTACATCCATATTTTTCCCTTTCCCTCTCAATGCCTTGTGCTGTCTTCAAAGCATTCGCAAAATCTTGCAGCAAACGATGGTTTTTCGTTTGCTTTATAAAGATGGCCCGTGTCTCCGAAAGACATTATTCTGAATGAGGCAATACCTTTTTCACGTTCTTCGGTTACAATTTCGGTGACTGAAGAGGGAAGAGCTACAAAGTTGTGCCAGAAAACCATGGGAGATGTTCCGAGAAGATGCGCAAGAATTACACATTCTACACCGAAATGGCAAAATAAAACAATAGTATCGTGATTTCCGTTCTCAACGCGAAAAATTTTTCCGTCGTGAATATATCCGTGCTTTGAGAGAAGCTCGTCTAAACCGTCAGCGACTTTGCAGTATTCTTCTTTTACATTATATGAGCTCATAAGAGGGCTGTCACACCACTTGTCAGTGTAATGGAGGGGTTCCCTTGTCCATTCCGATGGCAGTCTGTCCCAACAGCTCACCGTTTTTCCGTCATGGTATTTTACCTTTCCCTCAAATTCTCTGAGCCAAGGCAGTGTTTCGGCCTTCTTTTTCAGCGGCTTCAAGGTGTAAGAGGCGGTTTTCTTCGCTCTGCCGAGCGGTGAGCAGTAGTAATAATCGGCATTAATTCGGCAAAGCTTTTTTGATAAATGCTTAGCTTCGGATTTACCTTTTTGTGTAAGAGAATCAATTGCATAATTCGGGTCGCCGTGGCGAACAATCAATATTTTCATAACCTTTATTTTGATACAAGGCTTTTGTATCAATCCTTTACGCTTTTTCTGTCATAGTAACACAGCAAAATCAATGTGTCAAGAATAGAACATTTACAAAAAGCAAAATAATTACTCCCGTAATTCCAAACAGCGAAGAGCATCCTATTGACCAAAAATTAAGGGGTATGCGTACATTCATAAAGCTTCCTATGAGGTTAACCGCCAAAAGTGCGCATAATCCTTGAACAGCGGTTAAAAATGTACATAATATAAATTTTTTGTTTTTTAACAGCAGTACTGTTTGGGCGGTAAACAAAATACCGAACAGTAAAATCAAGATTATTTTTCCTGAATTCACACTATCACTCCTTGTCTTTATTTATAATTATTAATGGAAATGGGAAAATATACTGCCAATGTTAAAGAAAAATTCAATTTTAGTGTATTGACCGCAGAATAAAAAACAAGTATAATAAATAAAAACGGATTTTACGGTGAGAATATGCAGAAGATTGCTGATACTGATATTGTTGATATAATTGCATTCTCCAACGGTGTTATATATACCAAAAAAAGTGAAACTCAAAGCGGAGCAGTCCGTGTTAATTTTTACGGTTATGATATCAAAAGAATGCAGAAAACTCCTGTAACCAAGAGTGTTTATTTGCTTAATAAATACGGCGCGGAGTATAAAAAAATTGCGGAGCAGTTAGGGGATTACGTTTCCTGTGATGCCGATTTGTCTGAGTCAAAACAGGTAATTGTTGTTTATCCCAGCGGTGAAACGGGAATTTTTTCTCAGGACGGCTCTATGGCTTGGTCAAGCGATTTGCGCTACCACGAAAGTGAAATTTCGGGGGTTGTTTGTGACGGACGCTTTATTTGGAGCGTTGTTCCCGAGGAAAATTGCGTTGTAAGCTATTCGCTTTCACATAAAAAATTCAGTATGCGGATTGGCTCAAAAGAGTCCGACTCATTTCAAAAGCCTGTTTCGCTGTCAAAATATAATGATGAGCTTTACATTTGCAATGAAGCGTCAAAAAAAGTAAGAGTAATAAGTTTAAAAGACTATTCGGTTAAGGATTTCCGTATTTTTGACGAGCCGGTTTTAAAATATCTGCGTTCCTGCGGAAGAGAAATTGTATGGCTTGAATCAGGAATATATATTTTATAAGGCTATAATAATTTAAAAGTTTAGGAGTATAATTATGAATGAAGAATATAATCCCGATTTAGTAACAGTTACAGACGATGAGGGTAACGAGCATATTTTTGAAGAGCTTGACAGAATTGAAACCGATACCGCGCGTTACGTTGCGCTTTTGCCTTATTTTGAGAATCCCGAAGAAATGCTTGAGGATGACGGCGAGGTAATAGTACTTAAAGTAAGCGAGGAGGACGGCGAAACATATCTTGTTCAGATTGAAGATGACAATGAGTATGCAGAGATAAGCGCAATTTTTGAAGAGCGTCTTGCAGAGCTTTGGGAAGCTGAGACAGATGATGTAATTTTAAATTGAGAATCCCAATATAAATTTAATAACCCTGCGAAGCCCGACAACTACGGTAAATATTAACCCAACAAACTATTAAAGGGAGTCAGGACTTCGGCGCCGAGGAGCAGACCTCCCGTATTTTTACGGACGAAGGGAGCACGCAAGCGCTGAGATGACACCCACCTGCTTACACGCAGGTTATTATTAACCGTAACCGACTTTGCGGGGGATTTTTTTTGATTCAGAAGCATATCATCTGTAATCTTTTCTGCCTGAATTTCCGAAACAGATATGTATTATATAAAAAAATGCTGTCAACACTCCTTTTGATTTCAGAAAAGGAGTGAATTTTTATGAAAGAAAATAATAAAAGAGAAAATGCAAAAAGAAAAATAATTAAACTTGAAGCGTCGATTTTGGCAAGTCTGCTTATTTGCTGCGTTCTTAATATCTCTTCATTTTCGGAAAAATGCAGTAACATACGTGAAAAAATGCTTCGTATGCACGTAATTGCAAATTCGGATTCCGAAGAAGACCAAGCGCTTAAGCTGAAGGTGCGTGATGCCGTTCTTTCTGAAGGAAAAGAGATTTTTGACGGGTCGGTAACTGCCGAAGATGCAAAGGATAAAATTCTTCCCGAAACAGAGCGGCTCCGAAAAGCAGCGCTTAAAGTTATTGAAAATGAAGGATTTGAATATGATGTAAAAATAACGGTCGAAAATGAATATTTTAATACAAGAACCTATGACAGTTCTGTAACTCTGCCGGCAGGGTATTACACAGCGGTTAAGGTGATAATAGGCGAGGGTAAGGGTCATAACTGGTGGTGCGTAATGTTTCCTCCTATGTGCTTGCCTGCGGCTTCAAAGGAATGTGAAATATCCGACGTGCTTGATGAAGGCGAAACCGAAATCGCTACAGGGGGCAGCCGCTACCGATTCAAATTTAAAATTGTCGAAATATATGAAAAAATTTCAGAAAAGTTCAAATAAGTATTTACAACTTGTAAAAAATTTAATAAAATAATATTCGGCGTTATTCGCCTTAATAATGAAACGGAAGGTAATACATTATGCCGCTTATTATTTCACACAGAGGAGCAAATAAATATGCGCCTCAGAACACACTTCCCGCCTTTTCAAAAGCAGTTGAGCTTTTGTCGGACGGAATCGAAACCGATGTTCATCTGTCGAAGGACGGAGAAATAGTTATTTGCCATAACTACACGGTAGACGCAACGTCAAACGGTAAGGGACTTATTGACGATATGACTTTTTCCGAATTGCGTAAACTTGATTTCGGCTCTTATTTCAGCTCGGATTTCAGCGGAACTTTAATTCCGGCTCTTTCAGAGCTTCTCCCGATTGTAAAGAAAATGACAATGGTCAATATTGAAATTAAACCGCCTAAAAAGGCAAATGACCTTGTTAAGCGAACGCTTGACGAGGTACATAAATTCGGGCTGGAGGAAAACGTAATAATTTCCTGCTTTGACCCGGAATGTATCCGACTTTCAAAGGAAATTGCTCCCGAAATAAAAACAGGATTTTTATATGAAACGGGCGATTTAGCCGATGAGGTAAGAAAATACGGTGTAGCCAAATACTGCAAAGAGTTAAAGGCGGATGCCGCTCATCCCGAAAAAATTCTTATAACAAAAGAAGAGGTTGACTCGCTTCACAGAGAGGGAATGGCAGTAAATCCGTGGACAGTAAACGAGTATGACGAAATAGTCAGCCTAACACGTATGGGCTGTGACGCTTTGATTACAAATGTACCCGATTTTTGCAGAAATATTTTGGAGGATATGAAATGATTGCACCGAAATACAGCATTATTCCGAAACCGCAGAGGTATGACACAGTAGACGCGAGCTTTACGGTAACGAGCGAAACACAGGTTCTTTGCGTTCCCGAATTCGTTGAGGCAGGTAAGTTTTTAACGGATTATTTAAAGACTAAGGCAAATGCATCTGACGGTGCAATTAAATTTAACAAAGATTCTTCAATTCTCAATGAGGGTTATACTCTGAGAATTGATGAAAACGGAGTTGTAATTACCGCTTCCGACAGTGCAGGAGCGTTTTACGGAGCTGTTACACTTAAAATTATGCTTATGCAGAGCAAGAAAGAGAGCGGTAAAGCGACGCTTCTCGGCGCGGATATTTACGATTATCCGAGGTTTTCGTACCGAGGCGGTATGATTGATGAAAGCCGTCATTTCTTCGGCTCGGAAACCATTAAGCAAATACTTGACAATATGGCTCTTTTAAAGCTCAACAAATTTCATTGGCATTTGAGCGACGACCAAGGCTACAGAATTGAGAGCGAGGTTTATCCGCTTTTAAATTCCGTTGGCAGTAAAAGAAAATATGAGCATTTGCAGGGCAAGGACTTGCCGCTTTCTAAAATATGCAAGCACGAAAGTGAAGAAAGCGAATATTTCCATTATTATACCAAAGATGAAATCAGGGAGATTGTTTCCTACGCTAAAAGACTTCATATTGATATTATTCCTGAAATTGACCTTCCGGGTCACACCTCTTGTATGATAGCCGCTTATCCTGAGCTTGTCTGCGGCGGAGAGGCTTGTGAGGTTGTAACTGAAAACGGTATATTTAAAAACGTTCTGTGTCCGGGCAAAGAGAGTACATATAAATTCGTTGAAAATCTTCTTTCAGAGGTAACCGAGCTTTTCCCGTATGAGTATTTTCATATAGGCGGAGATGAAGCACAGCTCGGTCACAAGGTTTGGAAAAACGACTGTCCCGACTGTAAAAGGGCAATGGAGGAAAACGGCGTAAAAACGCCTGCCGAATTACAGTCTGTATTTATGAACAGAATAAATGCTTTTCTTAAATCCAAGGGAAAAACTTGCATTGCATGGAATGACGGTATGACAGATTTAACCGACAGCGGCATAGTGTGTCATTATTGGATTTTAAGAAATCCACTTTGGGTAAATAAGGAGTCAAAGAAGAGAAAATTCATTCTTTCTCCGGTGACAAATTTCTATTTTGATATGTCTTATTCACATATGCCGTTAAAAAAGACATACAAATTTAACGAGTCAAAATTCGGGATTACAAATGACAGTTCTGTTTTAGGCGTTGAGTTTGAAGCTTGGACTGAATGGATAACCGACAGAGGAACTCTTGAATTTTCAATTTATCCTCGTATGTTTGCTTTGGCTGAAATTGCGTGGACAAAAGAAAAATATAAAAATTTCAAGGATTTTTATAAGAGATTGGACTTCTTTAAGCTTTATATGAAATCTAAGAACATTAACTATTCACGTCTTGAAAAGAAAAAATTAGGTATTAAAAACGTTTCCTGCTATCATCTGGGGGTTAAAGGAAACGAGTATAAATACAACGAAACGCTGAAAGACTGAACAGGTTAGAGGTGGAATATGGGATTTGAAAATATAGCAATGCTTTTAAGCGGTATGGGGCTTTTGCTTTACGGAATTAAAATTTTGGGCGAGGGCTTAGAGCTTGCCGCAGGAGCGAAGCTTAAAACGCTGCTTGAGAGAATGACAAAAAACCGCTTCTTTGCCGTTCTTGTAGGCTTCATAATTACCACTCTTATTCAGAGTTCAACTGCAACTACGGTTATGGTTGTCGGTTTTGTTAACACGGGTATTATGAATTTGACGCAGGCTATCGGCGTTATTATGGGCGCAAATATCGGTACAACGACAACCAGCGTCCTTGTTTCTCTTGACATCGGAAAATACGCTCCGATTGCGATAGGTATCGGCGCTTTTTGGTCGATGCTTGCTAAAAAGAATTTACATAAGCATTTAGGTCTTGCCGTCACGGGCTTCGGTATGCTTTTCCTCGGAATGTCACTGATGAAAACCTCAATGAGTCCGTTGGCGGAATCTGAAATTTTTAAAAACTGGATTTTAAGCGCTGAGAACAATTATGTACTCGCAATTGTTATTGGCGCTGTTACTGCCGCTGTTCTTCATTCTTCGGCGGCAAGTATCGGCATTTTGCAGGCGTTGGCTTCAAAAGGGCTTATTCCGTTAAATTTTGCTGTTTTCGTAATTTACGGTCAGAATATAGGTACGTGTATTACGGCTCTTATTTCGGCAATAGGCACAAAGAAAAATTCAAAGCGTACCGCAGTTATGCATATTCTTTTTAATGTATTTGGAACGGTATTTTTCATTGCGGCATCACAGTTTATACCTTACACAAGGTGGATTGAACAGCTTTGCGGAGACAACACCATGATGCAGCTTTCAATGGTTCATATCATTTTCAATGTTGTTTCAACCGTTATAATGTTCCCGTTTGCAAAGATTCTCGTAAAGCTTTCCTGCATTATTATTCCCGACAAAAACGAAGAGGGCGAAGACGATTTCAGAATGCAGTATGTTGATTCTCTTATGCTTAAAACACCTCCCTTTGCAGTGGCTCAGGTTGCAAAAGAGGTTCACCGTATGGCTTTAATCGCGCGTAACAATTTCAGCTTGGCTGCGCAGGATTTGCTGAATAATACGACAGAGCATTTTGACGAAATTCAGCACAACGAAGATTTAATTAACTATTTAAATCATAATATAACGCCTATTCTGGTTAAGATTAATTCGCTTGATTTATCTTATAACGATGCAAAATACATAGGTCGTGTTTTCCATGTCATAAACGATATTGAACGTATCGGCGACCATGCGCAAAATCTTTCCGAAGCGGCGCAGTCAAGAGTTAATGATAATATTCAGTTTTCATCTGAGGCTGAATCTGAGCTTAAATGTATGTATGAAACCGCGCTTGACCTTATTGATGCCGCTGTTGACTCTTTCACAAATCAGGAAATCACCTTTGAAGGAGCAAGTAAGGTTAATTCTTTAGAGGCATCTATCGATCAAATGCAGGAATCCTTTGAACAGCTGCACATCGACCGCTTAAATGACCGTTCCTGCGACACAAAGGCGGGTATGCTGTTTGTTAATACAATTACCGATTTTGAAAGAGTGGGCGACCACGCAACTAACATTGCTTGGGCGGTTTTAAAAAAGCCGGATTAAATTAAAAAGATTTTAGGTGGTATTATGTCAAAGTGGGATAAAGATTATCTTGATTTATGCAGGAAAATTCTGTCAGAGGGGACAGAGGTTGAAAACAGGACAGGAATAAATACAATAAAAATTCCGTCGCATCATTTTCACTTCGACTTGTCTGAGGAATTTCCCGTTTTAACAACAAAGCAGTTGTTTATCCGTCAGGCTGTTCTCGAAATGCTGTGGATTTATCAGGCGCAATCAAATGACGTGCGCTGGCTTCAGGAGCGAAACGTAAACATTTGGAACGAATGGGAAATAGATGAAAACGGTATGTGGAATGCCGTTCAAATGATGCCTGATAAAAACGGAAACCTTGTAAAAACCGAGGTACATAAGAACTTCGGCAAGGAATATGCCCACACCATTGGCACTGCCTACGGATATATAGTAAATAAATTTCAAATGACTCAGAATTTAATTGATAAAATTAAAAATCACCCTGAGGACAGACGAATGATAATGACGCTTTGGCAGAACGATTACCTTGACACCGCCGTTCTTCCGTCATGCGTTTGGTCAAGCGAGTGGGATGTAACTGACGGTAAACTTAACGCTTGGGTTCATCAACGTTCCTGCGATGTGCCTTTAGGACTTCCTTTTAATGTAACGCAGTATGCGGCGCTTCTCTGCATGCTGGCAAAGACAAGCGGATTAAAGCCCGGAACTCTTGACTGGAGCATAAAGGACGCTCACATTTACGTAAATCAGGTTGATGGAATAAAAGAACAGATTAAACGTCAGGATGAAAATGAAGATATTCCTGCGCCTAAGCTTTGGCTTAATCCTGAAATTGACGATTTCTTTAAATTCGACAATTCAAAGGATTGTAAGGATATAAAGCTTATTGACTATAAGCATATGGGTAAAATTTCTTTCCCTATTGCGCAGTAACGGAGTAAAATATGACAGTTTCAATGATAGCCGCTGTCGGGAAAAACCGAGAGCTTGGAAAAAATAACGATTTAATATGGCACTTTAAAGAGGATATGAAGTTTTTCCGTGAAACTACAACGGGCAACACCGTAATTATGGGCAGAAAAACCTTTGAGTCACTGCCGCACGCGCTCCCTAACAGGCAGAATATTGTTATTACATCAAATGCTGATTATGCTGCGGACGGCGCAGAGGTTGCGACTGGCATTCGGGAAGCCTTGAAAAAAGCGAAAAACGATAATGTATTTATTATAGGCGGCGGTAAAATTTACGCTGAGTTTCTGTCTGTTGCCGATAAGCTCTATTTAACCGAAATAGACAGCGAGTGTTACGAAGCAGACACGTTTTTCCCCGAATTTGACAAATTACTTTATACAGCGGAAAAACTGACTGATTTCACCGTCGATGGAATACATTTTTCTCATATACTTTATACGAAAAAATAATATGCAGCAGGGCGGATTTTTTTCTGCCCTGATTTTGTTTAATAAGGAATATAAACAATGATTAGAAATGTTAAAAGCTCTGATTACAAAGACATAGCAAGGATTTGTAAAAACGATTTGGGCTATGATTCAGACGAAATGCTTGTGAAAAGCAGAATAGAAAACCTTGACGGCAACCGCGAAGCTGTTTTTGTTGCAGTTTGTGATGAAAAGGCAGTCGGCTTTGTTCACTGTGAAATTTATAATACTCTCTATTTTGAATCACTTGTTAATATTCAGGGCTTGGCAGTGTCAACTAAATACCGCAGGAAAGGCTTTGGAAGTGAGCTTATGAAATCGGCAGAGGAGTGGGCTAGACAAAAAGGAATTAATAAAATAAGGCTGAATTCAGGCAGTACACGAAAAATCGCCCATTCCTTTTATCGCTGTTTAGGATATGATAACGAAAAACAGCAAATCAGATTTATGAAAGACATAAAAAGCTCCGACAGTTTCTGAATGTACTGCCGGAGCTTTTAGATGTATTTCCGTATTTCGTTTTAAATATTAAAGAGAATTTACAATTTCCATTGTATCCCTTGCAATAACAAGCTCTTCGTTTGTGGGAATAACAAACATACGAACCTTTGAGCCGGGAACTGAAATTTCAACCTCTTCGCCTCTGATGTGGTTCTTTTCTTCGTCGATGTCAGTGCCGAGGAATTTAATGTTTTCAGCAACTCTTGTTCTGTACTGAGGATTGTTTTCACCTATACCGCCTGTGAATACAACAGCGTCAACACCGCCCATTGCAGCCGCAAAACCGCCGATATACTTTGTAAGCTGATGGCAGAGCATTGACTCAACAAGCTTAGCTCTTTCATCGCCGTCTTTTGCTCTTTGCTCAATAGTTCTGTTGTCGCTTGTGCCTGCAATGCCGAGCATACCGCTCTTTTTGTTCATAAGAGTGTCCATTTCGTCCGGCGTAAGATTATGCGATTTCATAATAACAGGGATAATTGCAGGGTCAATTGAGCCGCAGCGCGTACCCATAATAATTCCCTCAAGAGGAGTAAGACCCATTGTTGTGTCAAAGCATTTGCCGTCTTTTACAGCAGAAATTGAAGAACCGTTTCCAAGGTGGCAGGTAACAATTTTAGTGCCTTCTGCCTTTCCGCCGAGAAGTTCTATGCATCTTCCTGCAACATATCTGTGAGATGTGCCGTGGAAGCCGTATTTTCTAATACCGTCTTTTTCGTAGAACTCATAGGGGAGAGCATACATATATGCGAAGTCGGGCATTGTCTGGTGGAAGCCTGTGTCAAAAACAGCAACCTGAGGCACGTCCATAATCTTTTCGCATGCCTCGATACCCTTAAGGTTTGCCGGATTGTGAAGAGGACCGAATTTAAAGCACTCTTTAACAGCTTCCTTCATTTCTTCTGTTACAAGAACGGAAGAAGAGAACTTTTCAGCGCCGTGAAGAACTCTGTGACCTACTGCTCCGATTTCATCCATTGATTTAATAACGCCGTTTTCTTCGCTTACAAGCGTGTCAAGAACTAACTGAATAGCTTCTCCGTGGTCAGCCATAAGGTGAGGTCTGCTTTTAATTGTTTTTTCGGGTGAAGCGGGTACCTTGTGCGTGAATGTGGCGTTAGCGTCGCCGATTTGCTCGCAGATTCCCTTTGCAAGCAAATTTTCGTTTTCCATATCAATTAACTGATATTTAAGCGATGAACTGCCTGCGTTAATAACGAGTATTTTCATAATTATCCTCCGATTTTATATGTATTGAAATTTAAACGATAATATTATATACTTAATATCAGAGATTTTCAAGTATTAAGTTGAGGAAAGTCGGACCCGATATGGTTTAAAATACCCTCATTTCTCTGAAACCGCAACTTAAACGCATTTTTGGGGGAGAGCAGTAATGGAACGTGAATTTCAGTCGCATACATTTGAACCGATTTTTGACAGCAATTCAAAAATTTTAATTTTGGGTACATTTCCGTCTGTAAAATCACGGGAAAATAACTTTTATTACGGTCATCCGCAAAACAGATTTTGGTCTGTTTTAGCTGAAATACTGGGAACGGAAACGCCGAAATCAATCCCTGAAAAGATGCGAATGCTTATTGAAAATAAAATAGCAATTTGGGACGTAGTAGGCTCCTGTGAAATATCAAATTCGGCCGACACATCAATAAAAAATGTTGAGCCGAATGATATAGGCATAATACTTGAAAATGCGGATATTAAAACTATTTATGCAAACGGCAAAACAGCCGAAAAGCTGTATAATAAATATTTATTAAATCAAACGGGCAGGGAAATAACGGCGTTGCCGTCAACGAGTCCCGCAAATGCGGCTTTCAGTAAAGAAAAACTTGTAAAGGCTTGGGAAATAATTAAAGAGGATTTAGAAAAATGAGCGTAATCGGTATTATTTGTGAATTTAACCCCTTTCACAACGGACATAAATATTTAATTGATTCGGTAAAAAAAGACGGCGATACTGTAGTTTGCGTAATGAGCGGAAACTTTGTTCAGAGAGGCGAAAGCGCTGTTGCCGATAAACGCATAAGAGCAAAAGCCGCTCTTTCCTGCGGCGCTGATTTACTTATTGAGCTTCCGGTTGCTTTTTCTGTTTCGGGCGCTCAAACCTTTGCGAGAGGCGGAGTAAAGCTGCTTGATTCTTTGGGGTGTATTGACACAATCGCTTTCGGCAGTGAGTGCGGCGACACAGAAAGCTTAAAAAAAGCTGCCAAAGCTTTAAATGACAGTAATGTTCAAAACGAAATTAACAGCCTTATGCAAACAGGCATAACCTTTGCCGCCGCCCGTGAAAACGCTGTCAGAAAAGTATTCGGAGATGAAATTGCCGATTTATTGCAAAATCCCAATGACATTCTCGGAGTAGAGTACATTTCCGCACTGAATCTATTACGCTCAAAAATCAAACCTCAGGCTGTTTCCCGAAAGAGCATATCCCATAACAGTAAAAAGTCCGACGGAGCCTTTGCCTCAGCTATGCTTATCCGTGAAAAGATGAGGAACGGAGAGGATTACCGTGAGTTTATGCCCGACAAAGCATTTGCGGTTTTGAAAAAAGCCTCAGAAGAGGGGAAAGCACCGTCAGATTACAGTAAACTCGAAATGCCGATTCTTGCATTTTTGCGTAAAGCTACAGCGAAAGATTTTATCGGTGTTCCCGATGTTTCCGAGGGTATTGAAAATCGAATACTTGCGTCTGTCCGCAATGCAAATACACTTTCAGAGGTATTTGACGTGGCAAAGACAAAACGTTATACTCACGCACGTATCCGCAGAATAGTTCTTTGTGCATTTTTAGGGATAAAAAAACCGCATATTGCATGCGGTATGCCGTATATTCATATTTTAGGCTTTTCAGAAAACGGCAGACGTCTTTTGCATGATGCCGTAAAAACAGCAACACTTCCCATTGCTGTAAGGCTCAGCGATATTTCAAATTTAGGTTATGTCGCAAGCCAAAGTTATAAGCTTGAATGTACGTCAACCGATATTTATAACCTGACACTGCCGAAAATCAGAAACTGCGGCACGGAAATGACGGACAGTCCCGTAGTTGTTGAATAAATTTGCAGGATTTCTTGCAAATACTTGATTTTTTACGGTAAAAATTATATTATAGTAGCAGTATTTTTACGGAGATGTTTTTTTGAAAGAATTTGCTTTTGCCAAAACCGACGTTTCAAAGCTAAAATTGTCTAAGGGACATAAAAAGCTTTTTGAATATATTGCGGAGAATTATGATAAAGCGGCCTTTATGACAGCTTCAAAGCTGGGAGAAAAGGTCGGAGTCAGTGAATCGACTGTTGTCAGGTTTGCAAATATTGTTGGGTTTAACGGCTATCCCGAGCTTCAAAAGGAACTTCAAAGGAAGCTGAAATCAAAGCTTACCTCAGTTCAGCGAATGGAGGTTTCGGACAGCTTGGTTGCTGACGAAAATGCGGTAATAAAGCTGATGAATGCAGACATCGGGCTTATTCGTGACACTATCGAAACTGTTTCTCAGGACGGATTTAATGAGGCGGTCCGCGCAATTAACAGCGCAAAAAGAATTTATATTTTAGGAGTAAGAAGCTCAGCTGCTCTTGCCAGCTTTATGTATTTCTATTTGAATCCCGTATTTGAAAATGTTGTTTTGGTTGAGGCGGCAAGCGAGGGAGAAATGTTTGAGCAGATGTTCAGAATAGGAGAGGACGATATATGCGTCGCTCTCAGCTTTCCGCGCTATTCCAACAGAACAATCAACACTCTCCGTTTTGTCGGCGACAGAGGCGCAAAAATAATTGCTATCACCGATTCGGACGAGTCGCCCATAGCCAAATTGGCTGATATTCTGCTTGTAGCAAAAAGCAGTATTGTGTCTGTTGCGGATTCGCTCGTAGCGCCGCTCAGCCTTATAAACGCGCTTGTTGCGGCAGTTACGTTTTCACGTCGTGAGGAAGCGTATAATAATTTTAATGAATTGGAGCGTATCTGGGACGAATATCAGGTCTATGATACGTAATTTGTCAGTATGAGTAAAAAAGTAATTGTAATCGGCGCGGGCGCCGCAGGACTTATGTGCGCGGGAAAATGCGCCGAGAGAGGACACGTTGTCACTCTTTTTGAAAAAAACAGCCGTGTCGGCAGAAAACTGATGATAACGGGTAAGGGCAGGTGCAATGTAACCAATTACTGCACAACTGTTTCGGAATTGCTCGAAAACATCACCGAAAACGGAAAATTTCTTTACAGCGCATTCGGAAAATTTATGCCCTGCGATATAATGACGTTTTTTGAGGATATGGGCGTACCGTTAAAGGTTGAGCGCGGAAACCGTGTTTTTCCCGAAAGCGACAAAGCGGCAGATGTTGTTGACGCTCTTAAAAGATATGTCGACAGAACAGGAGTTAACATTATTAACTCGGCTGTTAAAGATATAATAACAGAGAACGGAAAGGCTGTAGGAGTTACAGCCGAAAACGGCAGTTCATATTATGCCGATGCAGTAGTCGTTGCAACCGGCGGACTTTCTTATTCGCTTACGGGGTCTACGGGCGACGGATATAAATTTGCCGAAAAAACAGGCCATAACGTTACTTCGCTTCGCCCCTCATTGGTAGGTCTTAAATGTATTGAGGGCTGGTGTGAGAGGGCGGCAGGGCTTTCTCTGAAAAATGTCGCCCTTAAAATTGAGGACACCGTTAAGTCAAAAATTATATATACCGATTTCGGCGAAATGCTAATAACCCATGTGGGCGTTTCGGGACCGATGGTTCTTTCGGGCAGCGCCCATCTTAGAAATTTGGAAAGCGGACGGTATGTTCTGCATATTGATTTAAAGCCTGCTCTTTCAAATGAGAAGCTTGAGCAGCGTCTTATTCGCGAATTAACCGAAAACGGCGCCAAATCAGTAAAATCTGCCGTTTTAACCCTTGTCCCGTCTTCGCTTGCCGGTGTAATACTCAAAAAGAGATCGGAAGAGCACACGTCTGAACTC
>CANARN010000004.1 GCA_947364045.1 uncultured Clostridia bacterium | reverse complement strand
TCGTTCTTCTTTTATTTTTTCTAAACTTGGTCTCACATCATTGACAAATGTACATTTATTTAATTTAATAAAATATTATATTATGAAATTGATACCGACTTACCTGTTTCTGTACTCGGCGCCGTACTGTCTGCCATTGTATTATCCTTGCTGTCAACAGTCAGTTCTCCTGCTTTATTCCTTTCAACAACGTCAGGCGAAACAAGAACATACACTTTCTCTTTACCGTTATAGTAATAAGCGTGGTCTTCATCGTCAATATAATAATTTATTTCTTTGGTTGTCCCTTCGTTATAATCAATATATGTATACCTCTGACCGACATTGCGTTGACTTCCGAATTTAGAAATCAGTACGCCCGCAACAATAACAGCTATTGCGGCAATAACCGCAAGAATTATCAGCAGTTTTTTCTTTTTTTCTCTTTGCATAACTATTCTCCTTTTTTAATTAACCCACTTAGTCAACATACGTTGTCCAAATATTTGCCGTATATGCTGTAACTTTTTCCGGTATGCCCAAAACAAACTGACAATATCTTTGTGTTGATAAATATTGGAATGGCCGACCATATTTACCGGTACAGTCAATTTCTTTGAATATTCTTTGCGTCCACTCTTTACTAGTTGTATCATAAGTCCTAACTACTACATAAACTTTTCTATTTATACAATAAAATGGTTTTATTTTTGTTGTTCTAAAGCGAATAAAATTGTGCTTTGAGCTTATTTTTATCCACGGTGTTGTAAAAGTCTGATAATTGTCAAAAGATACATCTTTAACATATGCCGGTGATCCCTCTAAACCGTTAACATTTGAAATATCATAGTAATTCGGTGGTTCAGGCATTGATGTACCTCTCGTTCTCATTGAAAAATCTTCGTTAAGTTCGGCGAGTAGCTCTTCATCCGTAATTTTATATTTCGGTAACGGTAAAAGAATATATACTTTTTCTCCGTCAACATAATTGTATGCATTTCCATCCTCATCAAGATAATAATCATATGCTTTTCCGTCTGAGTCAATATATGTATACAATTCTCCGTCATCATTCAATACAGATACTGCAAAACACGGCAAAACAAATGTGCTTAATATAGCAAAAACCAATACTATGCTAATTACTTTTCCATAATAAAACTCCTTTTTTTGTTATTTTTATTTACTTTTGACTTACCTCCCCGGCAACTAAATTTATCCTCCTATAATATACAACACTTAAAAAGCCAAAATTGTGACAACCTTCAAAAATCTTATGTTCCTTAATCCCTTTATATCATAAAACATATCCATTGTCAATGCGAATTGCAGAACTATGCAAAAATACATACAAAATTGTGCATTTCTCTTAAAATTACGTAAAAAATCAGGGTACAGAACCGCTCAATTTTCCGTACCCTGAATTTTTTATTGTCGTATTATAAAGCTGAAAAGCTTTTCGAATTTTACTGTTCCGCTGTCTTCCAGCCGATGTCAAAGGTCATCTGATTGGTGCAGGGGAATGTGATAAGCATTGTGCCGTATTTCTCCAGCGCGCCTGTAAAGGTTACATTCATTGTAACAGTCATATTCTTCTGATATGTGCAATAAGTCATTTCATCGTTTACTGCATTTATGCCCGCCGTAATATAGCAAGGGTCAAATGAAACATCGTAAGAATTCACTGTCATATAAGTCTTTGCAACGTCAAAGTACTTGAGGATTTCATCCGCAGTTCTCACAGAAAATGCCTTTTTAACGCTTTCTTCCTCAGGCTTTACGCAAATGTTAATTGTTCTGTACCATTCTGTCGGAACAAATATGTACTCTCCGTCCTCACCCTTAGCATTATTGCCCTTTTCGTCAAGGTCAAAGGCTAAGGTCGGAACCACGGATGTGTATGCAGGATAAATCTTATTCTCTTTATCTGTATAAAGGTCCGATACCGTTAAACTGCTTGCGCTCTTACTGCCGAAAACATACATTTCGTCTGTAAGGTCAGCGCCGTATTCAGTGGCATCCTTCTGGTCTTTATTTTTAAGAACATTGCCAATGCCCTTGAGCGAATTGTCGGCATAAAGTCTGAATGCCGCGCGAAGCTCCTTTTGATTGGGAAGCTCCTTGCCGTCAGCATCCTTAAACACAACGTCATCGCCGTGATTTATCCAAAACTCTTCACGGTAAGAAATACGAACACTGTTGTCAGCACCCGATTTAATATAATTAATCATCCCGTTAAAATATCCGAGAACCCTTTCGGCATTTTCACTGAATTTTACAAACTCCTCCTGCGGAATAAGCGCAAGTATGTTGTCGAAATATTCTTCTTTGCCAAAGGTTGAAACAAGCTCAAAATAAGAGAGAGTTACTGTTTTATCATCGGTTTTCTTGTTGGTGTTTTCAAACAGCGAAGCCAATTTGTCACCCGAAACGCCCGCCTTGCGCAAATCGCCGTACGCAAATGTAAATCTTACGTCGCCTATATCGGTTTTAATCTTTGCCTCGGTCGGTCTGTTCACTGCCTTTTTGCCGTTGCAGGCGCTGAACAGGGACATCATTAAAATGAGTGCCGTAACAAGTGAAATGCTTTTAATAAATACTTTTTTCATTAAATATTAACCCCTTTCGGTAACGAAATTAATACTCGTCGCGAAGCCCCTGCTCGTCAAACAAAAATGTTGTTTCAAGCATAATTTTAAGCCCCGTTTCAATAGTTTTCATATCAAGAATATTTGCCGTATCCTCACGGGTATGGTAATACCTTGCGGGAGTCGGGTCCATTGCCGCAAGAGCTACTGATTTAATTCCGCCTTGCTGTGCTGCAGCCGCGTCCGAAGAACCGAAAGAAACCGTTGCATACGGAATGTCAAGTCCGCAGATTTGCGTTGCCTTCTGCGCCATTTTCGACGCCTGAGAGTCAAGAGCTACAAGCCCTGTCATATCCTTATTGTAAATTCCCAAATAATCGTAATCATGAAGAGTGTCAACAGCCATAAATACCGTTTCAACGCCCTCTTCGGCAAAATCCTTTGCGTGCGCCTTTGCAAACGCCTTAGCGCCTCTCAGTCCGCATTCTTCACAGCCGGTTGAAACTGCCGCAACCTCAGTATTTTCAAAGCGAATATCGTTATCTTTAAGATATTTTATCACTGCCATTGAAGCAAAAACACCTGTAAGATTGTCATTTGCGCCCGTAACGCACAGCTTCCAATTTACAAAAAACAGAACAGCAATAAAAATCGGTATCGTAACAGCCTGTAAAACCGTCATTACAATTGCCGGAATACCTTCGTCAGCAAATAAAGAAACTATCGCCATTGCAAGTGTTAAAACCAACGAGCCGATTCCGAGAGCTATCATCGTAACCAAAAATTTACCGCCGCCCATATGCGTAAACCGCCACTCGTATGCCGAATCAATATGCCCTGCAAAGATAATTCTGCGCTTCGTTTCGCCCGCCGCCTTTCTTACGGCAATAACATTTGACGATGTACGCTTCGGAAACAGGAAATCAATAAACTCCCGGTAAAAAAGAAATTCGCCCAGCAAAAGCGCTATCGCCGCTGCGGAAATTATAATTGATGCTATTCTGAACGCTCCGCTTGCCTGCGGAATAACATTCAGATGCGCCAAAATCATTAAAACAGCCGCTATAAGCATTCCTGCGCCGTCAATTAAAACCCAGCTCATAAAGGCTTTCGGGTGAACGTCAAAGCTTTCTCTTTTAACCTCGTCCGCTATTCCGCCCATAAGATTTTCAACATAATCCTGAGCCTTTTGCTCATTTTCTTCGCCTGACGGGCGCGGTCCTATTTCCTTACAAACCTTTTTAATTTCTCTTACAGTAAAATTTGAGCATTCTCTGACCTTTGAGTCAAAATGTGAATTGCTTTCTTTTGCTTTCAATTGAATACCTCATTTCACTTATATATAATCTTTAAGATTATAGCATAAAAATTTCTCTGTGTCATCATTTTTTTAAAAAAACGCATAAAACGATAAAATTATTGACAATTTTGATAAAAAAATATAAACTATTATATACACATTAACAGAAATAACGTATCAGCGTTAAAAAATACAAAGAAAGGAACGGAGCTTTGTACAAAAAGCCGTTTTTCGCAGCTTTTTGCGCGAATTCCGTATCACATAACGGTTTTTATGGCAATACATATTACAAAACGGGAGCTTAAAATCAAGACACGGCTTTTTGTATCTCTCGTTGTCATTCTCGGTACAATATCAATCCTCTATTTTGCTTTCTGCAAAGGTAAAGGATACAGTCAGATTAAAATTAAAACGCAGCCTGCTGAAACGGTTTCCGCTGAATCCGCAACAACAGCTCCTGAAGAGCCTTCACAGAGCGAACCGCCTGAGGAGAGCAATACTGAACCTGAAAGTAAATCGGAAAGCGAAAGCGAGCCTGAGTCCGAGTCAAAGCCTCACATTTCGTGGGAGTCCTATGACCCTCTGAGCGTTTTGTCAGGCGACGAATGGATGCTCACCCTTATAAACGCAAGCCACCCCATAGGCAAGGGCTACTCGCCTACGCTTTCTCCCGTAATTGAGGGGTCAAGCGTCACTGCGGACGGCAGAGTGTCCGACGCTTATAAAAAAATGTATGACGCGGCAAAAGAAAGTGACATTATCTTAGCGCCTTATGCGGGATATTTGTCATATTACCGTCAGCAAGAAAATTACAATAATCTGGTAAACAATTTCAAAGAACAGGGTATGAGCGACGAAGAGGCAAAGCAAGCGGCGTCCTCAAGAATTGACGAGCCGGGAGCAAGCGAAAGCGGAGCGGGACTGAGCGTTGATATTATCGGGACAAGCTCAGATTTCGACAAGACTAAGGAATACAAATGGCTTACGTCAAATGCTTATAAATATGGCTTCGTTTTGCGTTATCCCGAAGAAAAATTTGCTATTACAGGCGTACGCGCACGCCCGTGGCACTGGCGCTATGTGGGGGTAGATGCCGCAACCGAAATGAAAACCCAAAACCTCTGCCTTGAGGAATATTTGGAGAAGAAAAACTGATTTTGAGTCGAAATGCGTGAATATACGGCGGAACGCATAAATGCGTTCCCTACGGCACACTCCGTATGGCACGGATTAATCCGTGCCGAAAGACAACCGTCCTCGGCTGTTCTAACAAAGCGAAATACAAATTAAACGAATTCAGGGCATACCGTTTCGGTATGCCCTGTGTGTTTATTCTGTTTAAATATTACTTTACAGCTGTGTATGCAGATATACGTCAAGCGCTATTATATCAAAAGCGTCTACCGTTCCGTCACCGTTGTAATCAGCAGCTATACGGCTCTCCTCAGTAAAAGTTCTTTGACAGGTAACATATTCCTTCAGCATAGCATAGTCATTGGAATTTATTTCTCCGTCAGAATCTGTGTCACCCATAGCCGAAAACGGAACACCGTATTTCTCCGTTTGGGTCTGTGCGTAAGAACCGCTGTATCCATAAACAGTGAGATTATCGCAATTTTGAAAAGCATAATCCCATATACCGCTAACGCTGCTTGGAATTACTATACTTTTCAGCGATTCACACATACTGAATGCGGAAGTACCTATTGTTACAACACCCTCAGGTAATATTACTCTTTCAAGCAAATTACATCCGCCAAAGGCTCCTTCAGCTATTGTTTTTGTTCCCGGCTTCACAATATACGTACCGCTTAAAGATGTTTTCGCCTCTATTAAATGATTGCCTATATACAGCAAGCCGTTTTCCCAATTCGATTCCGTATAATAAAATGGTGTTTGCTCAAAAACATGGTCGCCGATATATGTTAAGCTATCAGGCAAGTTAACATCAGTAAGCGATTCACAGTAATAAAACGCATAACGGTCTATGCGTGTGACAGTATCCGGAATCGTAACGCTCTCAATCGAAGAAAAGTTGCAAAAAACATATTTGGCTATGCCTGTCACAGTGTATCCGTCAATCTGTGAAGGAACAATCAATTCGGTTGCATTTCCGTCATATTCTGTTATTATACAGGTTTTTTCTTCTTCTGAAATTACGGAATAATAAAACTTCGAAAAATCCGCGCTTGATTTTATTTTTCCTGTTTGTATAACCGAAAACATCATCAGTATTACAAGAAATACCGACAGCATACTTTTCGCTCTGTTTTTCAAAAACATAACTCCTTTTATAAAAAGATAGGTCATATATCTATAGTCTATATACTCTCAATTTTAATTAAATTCGTATTGCCGGATTCGCCGTTTGTGTCGCCGCCCGTGATAACGATTTTGTCGCCCTTCTGAAGCGCAAATTCCTTTTCCGCCAATTTTTTTGCCGTGTAAAACAGCACATCGGTGGATGTGAATTTTTCGCACATTGCAGGGGTTACGCCCCAAGAAAGCGACAGCTTACGCCATGTACGCTCGTCTGCGGTAAGTCCCAGAATTGAAACAGGAGAACGGAAACGCGCTACCATTCTTGCTGTCATTCCCGAAAGCGAACAGGCAACAATTGCTTTTGCCTCAATGTCAATAGCCATTCCGCAGGTGGAATGTGACACAGCGTCAACAGAATTTGCTATTTGAAAATCCGTATTCTTAAAACGCTTTTTATAATGAATGTTTCCCTCGGTGGTTTCGGCAATTTTCGCCATTGTGTCAACCGCCTTTACGGGATATTTGCCTGCGGCGGTTTCCCCTGAAAGCATTATTGCGCTTGTGCCGTCATAAACCGCATTTGCAACATCTGAAATTTCCGCCCTTGTGGGTCTTGGATTTGTTATCATAGACTCAAGCATTTCCGTTGCCGTGATAACAATTTTTCCCAGAAGCCTGCATTTAGTAATAATCTTTTTCTGAATTGCAGGGAGAGTTTCAAAGGCAATTTCAACGCCCATATCGCCCCTCGCGACCATAACTCCATCGCATTCCTCGCAAATTTCTTCAATATTGTCAACGCCCGACTGATTTTCAATTTTAGCAATAAGCTGAATATCATCTGCATTAAGCTCTTTTAAATATTCGTGAATATCTGTCAAATCCTGACGGCAGGACACAAATGAGCAAGCGATAAAATCAACACCGTTTTTAACGCCGAAGGCTATATCCTGCTTATCCTGCTCCGACAGATATTTCTGCTTTAAGGTCTTACCGGGAAAGCTCATACTTTTTCTGTCGGAAAGCTCGCCCCCGTTTACAACCGTACATTCAATCTCTGTTCCGTCAATTTTGTCAACAGTAAATTTCAGTAAACCGTTATTGAGCAGAATTGTATCGCCCTTTGACATTTCCTCGGGAAGACGGGAATAGCTTACGGAAACCGATGTTTCATCGCCCTCAATGTCCCTTGCGGTAAATGTAAATTTATCGCCGTCCTTCAGCATAATCTTCTTGTTTTTGAATGTTTTAATTCTGTATTCGGGACCCTTTGTGTCAAGCATAAGCGCAATGGGAAGATTTAATTCCGAACGCACCTTTTTAACGGTGTCAATTCTCTTTTGATGTTCCTCGTGCGTGCCGTGAGAAAAATTCAGCCTTGCGACATTCATTCCGGCTTTGCACAAGCCCTTAACAACCTCTTCCGTATCGCTTGCAGGCCCTATTGTGCAGATAATCTTTGTTTTGCGCATTTTAATCCTTCAATTCGTCCTTTTGATTGTCTTTTTCTTCTTTTTTCTTTTCTTCTTTTAAAGCTTCTGTCGCTTTTTTAGCCTTTTTTTCGGCTCTTTTAGCCTGCTTCTGCGCTTTCTTCGCTTTTCTTTCAGCCTTTTTTGCCGCATTCAGCGCCTTTTCTGTCTTGTCGCCTGAATTTACTATCATAACAGACAGTGACCAAATAAAAATTGCTATCATTATAAATAAAACTGTGAAAAACGCATTATCATAACGTATTTCTGCTACCTTACCGAGCATTTGCAGAATCATTGAATCAGAGCCTATTACACTTCCGAGAGTGATTTTGCCGTTTACAAGCGGATTTGCAAAACGCGTAACAAAAATTACATTAGAGATAATTCCGAGAACTGTGCCTGCGCCTGAAAGAGCGGCGATAAGCTTCGGCTTATTTTTAAACACGGAAACAATCAGAATAACCAACGCCAAAACGAGAACAAGCGCAAAAAGCGCAAGAGAAATTACAACGGGTCGCAGCTGCGCATTATTGAAAATCATTTCTCTGAGATTTATATTTTCTCCTGACGATGTCATATTTATAAGCGATTTAAAATCGTCAAGCTTTGCAATGGAAATGTAGCCGTAGGTAATCTCTGTTGCCTGCTCAGCCGTTTCTGCTGATGAAGGCATCAATAAATTTTTAATGCCCTCAAGCAAGCTTTCTGAACCGACAATATTTTTAATATTATCCATAAGCTTTATTACGTTTGTCCAGTCAAGAGCATAATAAATCAAATTCATAAAATACGTCACAGGGAAAACCGCGATTGCAAGTACTGCCGTGACAGCTCTGTACATAATGTCAAAGCCGCTCGCCCTTTTCTTGGTCAGTGCCTTGTTTGCCTTTGCTTCTTTTGCTGTTTTACTCATATTTAAACACCTGATACAGCCTTTATTTTAAACTGCCGTACCGTTCCTTTCTTTGCGTATTTTGTCCGCTGATTACTTGCCCCACGAAGAATTAAGCGGTACGGTTCTGTTAAATACAATTCTTTCTCCGTCTGAGTCTTTGTCTGCGCAGAAATAGCCCTGACGCATAAACTGGAAAGTATCCCCCGCCTTTATGTTTTCGGCTATTCCCTTTTCTACAAGACAGTCCTTTAACACAACAAGGGAGTCGGGATTAAGAAAATCTCTGTATGTTCCGTTCGATTCGTCGGCAGGATTTTCAACCGTGAAGAGTCTGTCGTAAAGCCTTATTTCTGCCTTTACACTGCCCTCGGCACTTGCCCAGTGAATTGTACCCTTAACCTTTCTGCCGTCGGGGGCGTTGCCGCCTCGGGAATCGGGGTCATAAGTGCAGTGAACGCAGATTACATTGCCGTTTTCATCTGTATCATAGGAAACACATTTAACAAGATAAGCGCTTTTAAGGCGAACCTCATTTCCGGGGAAAAGTCTGAAATATTTTTTAACAGGCTCTGCCATAAAGTCATCCTGTTCTATGAAAATCTCTTTTGAGAAAATAACCTTTCTCTTTCCCCATTCAGTGTGGTCAGGATGAATTTCAACCTCTAATTCTTCTGTCTGTCCGTCAGGATAATTGTCAATTACAACCTTTAAGGGTCGAAGAACTGCCATAGCTCTGGGCGCATTTGCGTTAAGATTATCTCTTACGCATGCTTCAATAAGACCGTAATCCACTGTGCTGTCCGCTTTGGACACACCTATTCTGCTTATGAAATCACGTATTGCGGCAGCAGGATAGCCTCTTCTTCTCATTCCGCAAAGGGTAATCATTCTCGGGTCGTCCCAGCCCGAAACAATGCCCTCGTTAACCATTTCAAGAAGCTTTCTTTTGCTTGTAATGCAATAATTTATGTTAAGACGGGCAAATTCAATCTGACGGGGCGGATTTTCAAACAGCCCTGTTTTCTCAATAAACCAATTGTAAAGCGGACGGTGATTTTCAAATTCAAGCGAGCAAAGAGAATGTGTTACGCCCTCTCTTGCATCTGACAGCGGATGCGCAAAATCATACATCGGGTAAACGCACCATTTATCGCCTGTCTGGTGGTGCGAAACGTGTGAAATTCTGTAAATTACGGGGTCGCGCATATTAAGGTTCGGCGACGCCATATCAATTTTAGCGCGAAGTACCTTTTCGCCATTCCGGAATTCGCCTTCGGTCATTCTGCGGAAAAGCTCTCTGTTCTCCTCAACGCTTCTGTTTCTGTAAGGGCTTTCCTTTCCGGGTTCTGTAAGCGTGCCTCTGTACTCTCTCATCTGCTCTGCCGTTAAATCGTCAACATAAGCCAAGCCCTTATCAATAAGAATCAAAGCACATTCGTAAAGAAAATCAAAATAGCTTGAAGCAAAAAGGCATTTCCCCCACTTAAAGCCGAGCCATTCAATATCTTCTTTTATAGCATCAATATATTCCGTGTCTTCCTTTTGGGGATTAGTGTCGTCAAGACGCAAATTACAAACTCCGCCGTATTTTTCCGCCGTGCTGAAATCAATGCAGATAGCTTTAGCGTGACCTATATGCAAATATCCGTTCGGTTCGGGCGGAAAACGAGTCTGAACGTGGTTATAAACTCCTGTCTTTAAATCCTCATCAATAAAATCGTGAATAAAATTTGATGTTTTTATTACTTCTTCCATATATTAACCTCTGTAAAAATTAATTGCCTTATCTAATCTTGCAAAAACCTCATCACGTCCCAGCGCCTGCATAATATAATACAAATCGGGGGAATTAACTCTTGAAGTCATTGCAACTCTTATAACCGTTGTTACGTCGCCCACGTGACCCTTAAACGCTTCGGGATTTGCCTTATACTCCTTAACATTCGGCGTATAACCGCAAAGCGTGCAAAGCTCACGTATTTTTGCAAACCATTCGTCCTTACTATCATTTTCCGAATAAAGCTCTTTATACTTTTCAAGAATTTGCGCCGCATCCGCTTTATTTATGCTTTCGGGAAGCGAAATGTCGGGAGTATAAATTTCATTATAGAAGTAGGACAGGTAATCTCTTACCTCACTCCAGCAGGCGATGTCTTTTCGGGGCTTCGGATTATCTCTGTCAATATTGAAAATCGCCTTTGCCTTCCCGGAGTCTGCCGTTAAAAGAGCATAAAGCTCTTTATCATATTCTTTTGCCCATTCTGTAACATAATCGTAAACCTGCTGTGCCGTCATAAGCGAAATAACATTCTTTGAAACATCGTTAAACTTAACCATATCAAAAAGAGCGCCCGAAACCGACATCTTTTTAAAATTAAAGGGAAATTTTGAAACGCTTTCGGTTTTGTTGGCTCTGCGCCAATCCTCAAAATTGGAATTGAGAATTGTAAGAATGTATTCCTGAACGCTCTCCTTCGGATAACCCTTTTCAATGTAATATGTCACATTTGCCTCAGGGTCTTTTCTCTTGGAAAGCTTACGCTTACCGCCGTTCTCCTCTTTCATAAGCGGGGCTATGTGCGCATATTTAACGGGGCGGAATCCGAGAGCCTTGAAAAGCTCAATGTGAAGAGGAACGGAGGCTATCCATTCGTCACCCCTTACAACGTGAGTAGTTCTCATTAAATGGTCGTCAACCGCGTGAGCAAAATGGTAAGTGGGAATTCCGTCCGTTTTGAGAATAACAACGTCGTTTACGTTCTCGCTCATCTCAATTTTGCCCTTTATCATATCGTCAAACTTAATTTTCCGTGAAATGTCGCCCTCAGAGCGAAGCCTTACGGTGAACGGAACACCGGCTTTTATCTTTTCGGTAATTTCGTTATCGCTTAAATCTCTGCATTTAGCATATTTGCCGTAATAGCCCTTAATATCCTCATTTTCCTGCGATTCGCGGATTTTATCCAAATCCTCAGCAGTACAGAAACACGGATATGCCTTTCCCTCTTCAACTAATTTTTTAGCGAATACTCGGTAAATCGCACGGCGTTTGCTTTGAGTGTACGGACCGTATTCACCTTTTTCCGAGTCAAAGCCCGTAACGCCCTCGTCAGACTCAATTCCGAATGCGGTCATTCCGTTTACTATGCAGGAAACGCCGTCCTCAATTTCACGTTTTTTGTCTGTATCCTCAATTCTGAGCATAAACACGCCGTTTGTGGCGGCTGCCGTAAATTTTGAGGCAAATCCCGCGTAAAGACCGCCGAAATGGAGATACCCCGTGGGGCTTGGGGCAAACCTTGTAACTCTTGCCCCCTCCGGCAATACTCTTTGAGGGTATTTTTCCTCATAATACTCCGCCGTTTCGGTAACGTCGGGAAAAATTAAATCAGCAATTTTTTTACAGTCTGTCATAAGTATCCTCTCAATCGGGAATTATTGCGTTTGTTGTTATGTACTTAACGCCCTTTCCGAGCATTAAATTAAGCATTTCTTTTGTATCTACCGTCCAGCAGGCAGTATTAACATCATTTTCCTGCGCCTTTTCAATAAGCGGCGTATTTTTATTTCTGTTTGCATTAAATGCAACGCCGAATTTATTGTAAATACACACATCCATTTTTTCTTCCGTAATTTTGCCCATTAAGTACCAAAGCTCCATTTGAGGAGAAATACGGCGAAACTCACGCAGAATTTCAGGGTGAAACGAAATTACAATAACACTGTCCTCTATACCGTAATCGCATATTATTTTGTAAAGGCTCTGAACCTTGTCTACACGCTTGTCCTTAACCTCAATCATAGCCTTTTTACCGCTCTCTTTGCAGATGTCAAGATATTCCTCAACCGTACACATACGGGCATCGGGGTATTTTTCAATATTGGCGCCGTTGTTAAATTTTACTGTTTTAAGCTCCTCGTAAGAAAAGTTTTTAACATCGCCCTTACGCTCGGTCATTGAACGCATATTATAATCGTGAATTATTACCCATTTACCGTCCGTTGTGCAGTGAACGTCACATTCAAGAGCATAATAATTTTCTTTTGCGGCTAAACGGAAAGCGTCAAGCGTATTTTCGGGAGCTACAGCCGAAAGACCGCGGTGTGCGGTAAGATGTACATTTTCGGTATTTCCCTCGGCAATTTCGGAAAAGTGTAAAACAGGCTTTGCCGGTCTTTTCCCGTAACGCATTTTAACATATACTCTGTTCATTCCGAGAGCCGTAACAGCAGTCGTTCCTGCGAAAACAGACAGCGCAATTTTTGAATTTTTTTTCATATTCCTGACACCCTTTCTCTGCATACTTTAAATCGGAGCAACGCTCCTGCTTTGCTTGCAAAAAGCAGAGCTTGCGACCGATTGCAACCTGTGCAGGGAGCATTAGCTCCTCGGGGTTTCAGTGGGGATTATAACTCCCACTGAAATTCCGAAATGGAACCCGCCGCCTATAGAGGCGGGGGGACATCTGCACTTAAGTTATAGATTTTATTATTGTATCATAAAAATACGGAAATGTAAAGAAAAAACGCTCTGTTTGAAGAGCGTTTTTGAGAGATAATTTTCGTGTAATTATCAAATTAAAAAGTTTTCGCCAGCCTTTTTCAAAAGGCTGTGGAGTGAAGAGGCGAAGCCTTTCCTTGCAGTCCGCAGACTGCAATACTATTTTGCCTCAAGAAAGCGCAGGAGGGGAAGGAAAATAGTCCAGTGGACTATTTTTCGGGGGAACCCTCGCCGGGGGTTCCCCAAGCAACTAATCGTTTATGCATATTGCAAATTCCATTTTGGGACGATGAGGGCATCGTCCCCTACAATTGCATATTTTAAATCAGCATTTATTTCTTATATTTCTCTGCCTGCAAAGTAAACATCTTTGCGTATGTGCCGTTCTGCTCCATAAGCTCCGCGTGAGAGCCTGCTTCAATAATTTCTCCGTTTTCCATAACGTAAATTTTATCCGCAACAACGGTTGTTGAAAGCCTGTGCGAAATGAATATAACCGTCTTGTGCCTTGCCGCCTCAATCATTGCCTGATTCAGCTTGTATTCGGCAACTGGGTCAAGGTTTGCAGACGGCTCGTCAAGAATTATATAGGGACAATTTTTGTAAAACGCCCTCGCAATAGCGATTTTCTGCGCCTCTCCGCCCGAAAGCATTACGCCTTCATCGTCAAATTCACGTAAAAGCTCAGTGTCCGTTCCGTTTTTAAGATTTTTTGAAAAGCCGCTGTGCCGCAGTGCTTCAAGCACTCTTTCACCGTCAACTCGCTCGTCAAGAGCTACATTTTCGCCGACTGAACAGGCAAAGGTCTGAAAATCCTGAAACACTGCCGAAAATCTGTCACGGTGGGACGAAACGGTTACATTTTTAATATTTTCTCCGTCAATGAGAATACTTCCGTCAGTAACATCATAAAGTCTTAACAGTAGGTTTGTCAGGGTTGTCTTGCCTGCGCCGTTGTAGCCTACAAGCGCAATTTTTTCATAGGGCTTAATTTCAAGATTTATGTTTTTAAGCGTAGGTTCGCTGTTTCCGGGATATGTAAACGACATATTTTCAATTTTAATCGTTTTCGGCTCTGCATTTTTCGCCGTATTTTTTCCGTCCTTTATCTTAAAATCGCTTTTAAGGAAGCCGCGGTATTTTTCAATCATTTTTGCTCTTTCGGAAAACACAGCGCTTGCCCATACCGTCAGGAAATTTAATGACATTGCTATTGAATATGCGCCGTTAAAGGTAGCGACAAAATCGCCTGCCGACAGTGTTTCCTTAACGCATACGCAGTAGCCTAAGTACATCGGTAAAACAAACATAAAACCGAGCGCCTGAACGCCAACCTGCTGAACAGCGTAGCACGAAGCTATTTTCTTCCAGTATTTATCCTGATTTGCAATAACGTCATCCGCGGCATCATTGTAACGGCTCATTAAAAGCGGACGGATATTGTTCATACGCACCTCTTTGGCGTAGTCCTGCAAATAGAAAATCCGCTGAAAATAGTCGCTCCTGCGGTGAAATTTTGTGTTGTCAATTCGTCTTTCCATCTGAAGCCTGCCGATTTTAGTGCTGAGAGGCATAAAAATTATAATTGACGCAAAAATAATCAGCAGACATACAGGGTCGATCACAAATATAACCGAGGATACGGCAACAAGCGAAACTATATTGCCTATGTAATTTTGCACCATACCTAAAAGTCCCTGAATATTTTCGGACGAGGACTCAATAGTCAAAATAAAATTATTGTAAAAATCAGGGTCATCGTAATTCTGCAAATCAAGGCTGTGCGCCTTTTCGTAAAGAGTGGAATTAAGCCTGTAATAAAGCCGTTCCTTTGCCATATTCCAATAAAATTCCCTGTAAAGAAGCGACAGCACATTACTGAGTATCAATACCCCTGCAATGATAAGCACCGCTTTGTAAACACGGTTCATATCTTTTCCTTCGCTAACCGTGTCGATTATGTATTTAATGCCGATTACGGAAATTAGCTTTGACGGTAAATTCCGTATAATACTTGAAAAAAGCTCGCCTATAACAAGCCCGGGCGAAAATTTGAACATCAGCCCGACAAAGTAAACTATATTTGAGAAAACGGAATGTTCGGTATCTCTCTTTTTCTTCATAAATTTAAACATTTTCGTTTTCCCCCTCCCGTTTGTATGCGGACGCCTGCAAATTAAACATTTCGCTGTATTTTCCGTCTTGGTTCAAAAGCTCTTCGTGAGTTCCCGACTCAATTATACTGCCGTTTTGGAGTACAATTACCCTGTCTGAAAGCACGGCGGACGAGAGCCTGTGCGAAATATACATTACGGTCTTGTCTTTTGTCGCTTTTATAAGATTTTCATACATTTTGTATTCGGCAATGGGGTCAAGGGCAGACGAAGGCTCGTCAAGAATTGCCATTTCATATTTACGCGCAAAAAGGCGTGCAGTTGAAACCTTCTGATTTTCTCCGCCCGAAAGCCCTGCGCCGTCCTCCTCAAATTCTCTTGTAAGCACCGTGTCGCCGCCCAAAGGCAGTGATTTAACCTTATCCCATACTCCTGCCGCTTCGAGTGCCTTTTGAGCTTCAATTTTATCTTCGTCACTGCATTCACGGCACATAACATTTTCAAACACAGACACCGCAAAATTTTTGTAATCCTGAAAAACGGTAGCAAAGACGTTTCTAAGCGACTCGACCGTGTACTCCTTGATATTTATGCCGTTTAAAAGTATTTCACCATCTGTTACATCGTAAAATCTTAAAATCAGCTTAACAAGCGTTGATTTTCCTGCCCCGTTAATGCCCACAAGCGCAACCGTTTCGCCTTTTTCGATTTTAAACGATACATTATTAACTGAATTTTTCTTTGCGCTCGGATAGCGGAATGAAACATTTTTAAATTCAAGGCTTTGGAATTTTTCTGCGGTGCGTTCTCCGTCTTTTATGCCCGTTTCATATTCAAAAAATTCACGCAGATTCTGGAAATAGAGCGACATCTGAATAAGGTCGTCAAAGCCCTCCTGAATGTACCACGACATTCCGTTTACTGCACCGACAGCGGAAATTACAACGGAAAATCCCGATGCGGTCAGCGCCTTTTTACTGACAAACTGCCAGCCTGCATACATATATGTACCGATTACGGGTATAAATACCGAGCAAAGATCGCTTGCCATACTGTAAAGGAACAGCTTTAAGCCGTAGCTTTTCAGAATTTCGATATTTGCCTTTACAGCACCGTCAAAACGCTTCATCATTACAGAAAATATGTTTGATGTTCTCATATCCTTTGAAAAGTCCTTTAAGAAAACCGTTCTTTGGACATAAGACTTTGTGCGGTTGTTGGTTGTCATTTCCTTGTCACGCTTAAAGACCGCCTTGCTTTTCGCTGCTTCAATAACAAATACAATAACGCTCGGTGCTAAAAACAGCAGATACACGGGGTTAACCGAAATTACCGTGCCGATTACAAGCAAAAATGATATTATTCCGCCGATTATTGCGGCAACGTCCCAGCATACTATGTCAAAATAGCCCGATGACATTACCGTGGTTGCCCTTTGGTATTTGTCGTAAAATTCAGGGTCCTCGTACTGCCCCACATCAAGCTGCGAAGCTTTCTCAAACACCATATTATTAAGCACTTTCAGCACATTTTTTGTTGATACCTGTCTTACGTATGCCGCCGCCCAAACCGAAATTTTTATAAACACCGTAACGCCGAAAAACGCAAGCAGTTTACGGAAATACACCTTAAAATCCGCTCCCGAATCTATTATCGACAGCAATATTTTCAAAAACAGTATGCTTTGAATGTAATACTGAAACACATTGTCGATTATATTGCTGTAAAGATAGCTCAAAAGCAGTCTTTTGTCCGCTTTCCATACAAGCCTTACCGCATACAAGACATTTTTAAAAACGGGAATTTTTTCACCCTCCTGTAAATCCATAACAAATCTTCTTCTCATTTTCTCCTCCTTTTTTGCTTTCACAAAAAACAAAAAAACCGCCGATGCCTCGGCGGTGCGAAAATCCCAAAATTACCTTTAAATATAATAAAAATTAAAGGCAAATCGCAAGTATGGGTACTCTCTTCCTCTCGGGGCAGAATATTAAATTTACAGAATCCACACGGCGGTTCTGCATATTTTCCAAAACAAGATATTCACGCTGTAAATAAGCTTTTCTTAAATTCGTCATTTTTTCTGCCTCCTTTTCTGTAATTTGTTACGTAACTTTTTTAGAATATCACACAGGAAACCGTTTGTCAATGTAAATTCTGACAAAATTTACATAATCTTCTGTTCTGCCGCGCAATATATCCGTAGTGTGTATTATAGACCACTTGTAGACTAAAGTCGATAGTTGATTTGTGAACTATGGTATATTTCTGCTGAATTTAAATATATGCAAATTTAAGGAGCGGAAAATATGGAGTATTACCAGCGGTTAAAAGACCTTAGAGAGGACAGGGATTTAAAGCAGAGCGATATTGCGGCGATTTTACAGACAACTCAGACCTACTATTCCCAGTATGAGCTGAACAAAAGACCTTTACCCATCAGACATTTAATTACGCTGTGCAGCTTTTACAATGTTTCGGCAGACTATATCTTAGGCTTTACGAACGACAAAAAGGAATTGCCGAGGAAATAAATGTAACTATAACGGTGTTCACCATTCGGCAAAATTATGGGGGACGGCCTCGGCACCCCTTTCAGGGGAGCTGTCGAGCGTTAGCGAGACTGAGGGGTTAATTTCTTTAAAAATAAGCTTTATGACCCCTCTGTCAACTTCGTTGACATCTCCCCTTTCAGGGGCGACAAAATCCTCTGTCACTCCGTGACATCTCCATTACTCGCCCGCCTGCTCAGACAGCGTTAATTCGGCTCCACCGGATGCCCACGCCCTTTCAGGTGCGACAAGACTGTGCTTTACATTTTTTACATCATCACTATTGACAAACGGAAAAACTGGGTGTATTATTTAAATGAAAGTTAAGTTAGTCTTAGGTAACTTTTTTGAAGTAAAAATAATTCAGGTGATTTTATGACTCTCAGAGATTTAAAAATAGGCGAAAGCGCCGAAATAGTTTCCGTCGGCGGAGAAGGCTCTCTGCGCCAGCATTTTCTTGACATGGGCATAATTCCGGGGGCTTCTGTAACGCTTATGAAATATGCGCCGATGGGCGACCCTATGGAGCTTCGCATTCACGGCTATGAGCTGACGCTGCGTCTTGACGACGCCGCAAAAATTGAAATTTGCGAAGCGGCGGACGGTAAGTGCAAAACCGACGCTCCCGTTAAGCGCCGATTTGTGCGTGAACACCCCGGTCTTGGCGAAGACGGCAAATATCACGTTAAAGCCGACGAAAATCCGCTTCCCAAAGGGGAAACGCTTACCTTTGCCCTTGCCGGCAACCAAAACTGCGGCAAAACAACGCTTTTTAATCAGCTTACAGGAGCTAATCAACACGTAGGCAACTTTCCCGGCGTTACGGTTGACAGAAAAGACGGTCCTATAAAGAATCACCCTGAAACTCTTGTTACAGATCTTCCGGGTATTTATTCACTCTCACCTTACACAAGCGAAGAGATTGTCTCCCGTGAATTTATATTAAACGAAAAACCCAAGGGCATAATTAACATAGTAGACGCAACAAACATTGAACGCAACCTTTATTTAACGCTTCAGCTTATGGAGCTTAATATTCCGATTGTATTGGCACTCAATATGATGGACGAGGTACGCGGCAACGGCGGCGTTGTAGATATTAACACTATGGAGGATATGCTGGGTATTCCCGTTGTGGCGATTTCAGCTTCCAAGAACGAAGGCGTTGACGAGCTTGTACGCCATGCGGTACATATTGCAAAATATCAGGAACGCCCCGGCAGAACGGATTTTTGCGGTAAGGATGAAAACGGCGGCGCAGTACACAGATGTCTTCACAGTATTATGCACCTTATCGAAGACCATTGCGAAACGTCAGGTATTCCCGTCCGCTTTGCCGCAAGCAAGCTTGTTGAGGGCGATGAAATTGTACTCAACACCTTAAAGCTGTCTAAAAATGAAAAAGAAATGCTGGAGCATATTATTATTCAAATGGAGGAAGAACGCTGCCTTGACCGCTCAGCCGCAATTGCCGATATGCGTTTCTCGTTTATAAGCAAGCTGTGCGACTCGGCAGTAATCAAGCCGAAGGAGAGCAAGGAACACAAGCGAAGCCGTCATATAGACAAAATACTTACGGGCAAATACACGGCTATTCCCTCATTTATTCTTATAATGGCGGCGGTCTTCTTTCTGACCTTTAATGTCATCGGCGCATTTTTGCAGGGTATCCTCGAAACAGGCATTGACAAGCTGACTGAGGTTGTAGATTTAGCTTTGCAAAATGCACATATCAGTGAAATTCTCCGTTCTTTAATAGTCGACGGCGTTTTCGGCGGCGTAGGCTCTGTTTTAAGCTTTATTCCCGTAATTGTTATTCTGTTTTTCTTTCTCTCAATGCTTGAGGACAGCGGTTATATGGCAAGAGTTGCATTTGTTATGGATAAACTATTGCGCAAAATCGGACTTTCGGGCAGAAGCATTGTTCCTATGCTTATAGGCTTCGGCTGCACCGTCCCCGGTGTTATGGCAAGCAGAACTCTTCCATCTGACAGAGACAGAAAAATGACGATTATGCTCACCCCGTTTATGAGCTGTACGGCAAAAATTCCGATTTACGGTTTTTTTGCAAATACCTTCTTCCCGAAATACAGCGGACTTATCACCGTCGGACTTTATTTCCTCGGCATTTTAACGGGAATTATTACGGCTCTTATTTCAAAAAATACCGTATTCAAGGGCGAGGCTGTGCCGTTTGTTATGGAGCTTCCCAATTACCGCCTGCCCGGAGCCAAAAATGTTGTAAGACTGCTTTGGGATAAGGCGAAAGACTTTTTACAGCGCGCATTTACGGTAATTTTCCTTGCGACAATCGTTGTTTGGTTTTTGCAATCCTTTGACTTTAAGCTGAATTATCTCGGCAGTGACACGGACACAAGCATTCTTTCGGTAATTGCAGGTTATATTGCGCCGATTTTCAGACCCATAGGTCTCGGCGACTGGCGAATTGTAACTGCTCTGATTACAGGCTTTATGGCAAAGGAAAGCGTTGTTTCAACTCTTGAAATACTTCTGCCGAACATCTCTGCCGTTATTTCTCCGCTTTCGGCGGCGTCAATGCTTGTATTTTCACTGCTTTACACTCCCTGCGTTGCGGCAATTGCGGCAATCCGCCGTGAGCTCGGCATTAAATGGGCAGGCGGCGTTGTTCTGCTTCAATGCGCTGTTGCATGGGTTTGCGCGTTCATTGTGAGAACGGTTTTAACGGCAGTCGGAATTTAATCGAAAGGTAATAAAAAGCCTATGAATATTCAAAGTATTATTTTAATTGCCGCGCTGATTATTGCGGCTCTGCTCGCCCTTATTTTTGCGGTTCGGCATAAAACCGTTACAAAATGCGCAGGCTGTACGGGCGACTGCAAACACTGCCACGGGAATTTTACAGCAGATAACGATAAATCCAAAAATCAGAATGATGAAAAATAAAATATAGTTGCAAATAAATATGCAAAAGCAGGGGGCGGTGTGAACACCGTCCCGTTTTTTTATCTCGCCCTGTAGGGTACGACGACCTCGGCGTACCATGGAAAAAAGATATAAAATTTTTAACTCTGTAAAGGGCTTCCGAGTCATCATCCCCTATTGTTTGATATAACCTCACTCTCTAAACAATAACATTTAATTTCCCTATTGACAAATAAAAATGACAAGAGTATAATGCAAAATGACAAATATAGTTGTCATTTAGACAAATAAAATTGTCACACGGAGGTGTTATATGATACTCAAAAACCGTTTAAAAGAACGCAGAGCCGCGCTGAACGTCAACCAGCAGGAAATGGGACAATTGTGCGGTGTATCAAGGCAAACCATAAGCCTTATTGAGCGCGGCGACTACTCACCGTCTGTCACCCTTGCCCTGACAATTGCACGGGTGTGCGGCGTTACGGTAGAAGATATTTTTTATTTACAGGAGGAAAATTAAATGAATAAAAATGAAATTAAACAGGCAAACCGCAAGGCAATGCCGAAATTTATACTTATTATGATACTCAGCTTAATCATTGGAGGAGCATTCGGATTTTTCTCTGCAAAATATAGTCTTAATACACTGTCAGACAGCTTAAAAAGTGCAGGAGCATTTTTCGGAGTATATATTGCGCCGTATCTGATGCTGGCAATAGCGATTATTGTGCCTGTAACTTGCATACCGCTCTACGTAAACGCTAAAAAAATGCTCCGTGGTTGGGACGGAGAGGACGAAAAAATTTACGAGTCAGCAGACAGAAAGCTCTCCATTATCATTTTGATAACCGATATATCGCTTATTCTTTCGTTTTTTCTTATTACCGCATCGTATTCCTGCATTACAGCCGCTTTTGAAAACAAAGAAAATGCTTTACCTGTTTTTGCAGGTATAGCCGCATTTTTTGCCATTATGCTTGAAGCGGTTCTTATTCAGCAAAGATGTGTTGATGCAGTTAAGGCGATGAACCCCGAAAAAACGGCATCTGTTTATGACACCAAATTTCAGAAAAAATGGCTCGACAGCTGTGACGAAGCTGAGAAAATTATGATAGGCAAATGCGCATATAAAGCCTTTTCGACAACTAATACGGTGTGTTGGGTTCTGTCTGTTGTACTTGCTGTATGCGCTCTTCAGTTTCCCATCGGTTTTTTACCGTCGCTCGCTGTTTGCCTTATCTGGATTGTAAACCAGTCGGTATATTTAAAAGAAGCAATAAAATATTCCAAAGCGGGAAATAAAATTTCGTAAAAACCACCTCATCCACTGTTGGTAATAAAAATGCAGCGGCGAGGTGGGGGCATCCGATGGAAACCTCTGCGAAGCAGAAGCACCAACCGAGTAGGGGCTGATGCCTACATCAGCCCATTACATAGGGTTAATATCATAACCGTTTTTTCAACGGGAGCAATTTCTCGCCTGCCGGCTCGGTCGTTGCTTTTAAATCTTCGATTTAAAAGTGTCCACCGGACACCTGCAACCCTGCCCTACTCGTATAGCAATATATAATCAGTATAAACCTATAAAAAAGGCACGCCCAAACGGGTGTGCCTTAAATTGTTTAAAGATTTTTTAATTAACCGTGGTGATGGGGTTTACCGCCGTTAAAACGACGGGGTTTTCTGTCTTTTCTCGGCTCGTCATCAATATCGTTTTCAGGGGTAAGACCCTTAACCTCGATAAGCGCGTCACGGCGTGAAAGGTTAAGTCTGCCCTGATCGTCTATTTCAAGAACCTTAACAAGCACGCTGTCGCCTACATTGACAACATCTTCAACCTTGTCAACTCTCTTTACGTCAAGACGGCTGATGTGAACAAGTCCCTCTTTACCGGGAGCAATCTCAACAAATGCGCCGAAGCTCATAAGACGGGTTACAACGCCGTTGTAAATTGTGCCTGGTTCGGGGTCTTTTGCGATTGTATCAACAATCATAATTGCTCTCTTTGCCTTTTCAATGTCAAGAGCGGAAACAAATACGTTACCCTCTTCGGAAATGTCAATTTTACATTCACATTCTGCCTGAATCTTCTGAATAACCTTGCCCTGTTTACCGATAACATCGCCGATTTTTTCGGGGTCAATCTTTGTTGTGAGCATCTTGGGAGCCCACCTTGAAAGCTCTGCTCTCGGTTCTGAAATAACAGGAAGCATAATTTCGTCAAGAATGTAATCTCTTGCCTTGTGTGTCTTTGCAAATGCCTCTTTAATGATTTCGGGAGTAAGACCGTGAACCTTTAAGTCCATCTGAATTGCTGTGATACCCTTCTTTGTACCTGCAACCTTAAAGTCCATATCGCCGTAAAAGTCTTCAAGACCCTGAATGTCAACCATTGTCATAAAGTCGCCGTAAACACCCTCGTCGCCTGTGATAAGACCGCAGGAAATACCTGCAACGGGAGCTTTAATCGGAACACCTGCCGCCATAAGAGCAAGAGTACTGCCGCAAATTGAGCCCTGTGAGGTTGAACCGTTTGAAGAAAGAACCTCAGATACAACACGGATTGTGTAGGGGAACTCCTCAATTGACGGAATAACGGGGATAAGCGCTTTTTCGGCAAGTGCGCCGTGACCGATTTCACGTCTGCCCGGTCCTCTGGAGGGCTTTGTTTCGCCTACTGAATAGGACGGGAAATTGTAATGGTGAATATATCTCTTTTCCTTCTGCTCGTCAAGACCGTCAAGCATCTGTGCGTCGCTTGTGGGGCCGAGAGTTGCAACTGAGAGAACCTGAGTCTGACCTCTTGTGAACATACCTGAACCGTGCGCGCGTGCAAGCAAATCGATTTCAGCGTTAAGCGGACGGATTTCGTCAATTCCTCTGCCGTCAACACGCTTATGCTCGTCCTTAAGCCATGAACGTACAACGTGCTTCTGAACAAGGTACATAATCTCGTCAATTTTGCCCTCATTGCCCTCAAACTGCTCGTCATATTTCTCGTGAACAGCGGCGTAAATGGGGAGAAGCGCCTCGTCACGTACAAGCTTATCGTCAGTGTCAAGAGCCTTCTTAACGTCATCAATGCAGAAATCCTCAATTTCCTTGAAGATTACGGGGTCCGGGTCGCTTGACTCATAAGCAAATTTCGGCTTGCCTACCTCATCAACGATTCCCTGAATGAATTTAACAATCTTTTTATTCTCCTCGTGACCTGCCATAATGCAGTCAAACATAAGGTCATCTGAAATTTCGTTACCGCCTGCCTCAATCATAGCAACAAGGTCAGCGGTAGATGCAACTGTTAAGTTAAGGTCTGTCTTCGCTCTCTGCTCGAGAGTGGGGTTGATAACGATTTCGCCGTCAACAAGACCTACGTTTACGCCTGAAATGGGGCCGTCCCACGGAATATCTGAAATGGCGATAGCTGTTGAAACGCCAATCATTGATGCGATTTCGGGGCTGCAGTCGGGGTCAACGGACATAACCGTTGCAACAACTGAGCAGTCATTGCGCAAATCCTTGGGGAAAAGAGGTCTTATGGGTCTGTCAATGCAGCGTGATGTAAGCGTTGCCTTTTCGCTTGCTTTGCCTTCTCTTCTCTGGAACGAACCGGGGATTTTACCTACTGAATACATCTTCTCCTCATAGTCAACTGAAAGAGGGAAGAAATCAACGCCCTCACGGGGCTTTGCAGAGGCTGTAACTGTGCAAAGCACGTTTGTTTCGCCGTAACGAACCATAACTGCGGCATTTGCAAGCCCTGCCATTTTGCCGGTTTCAATTGAGAGCTTTCTGCCGGCAAGCTCGGTTTCCCAAACCTTAAAGTTTTTGAAAAACATAGTTTTTACCTTCCTTTTTATATTTTTCAAGGCAAAAATCCCGTTTTAGCAATAAACGGAATGTTTGAGCTTCAAGCACTCTGTTTACCGCTAAATTCAGAGAAATCCGCCTTGATTTTTACTGTGTTAAAAAGCAATTTAAGGCAAACAGCGGTAAAACTGTTTGCCTTAATGTCGTCTTATTTACGAAGACCGAGACGCGCTACGATTGAACGGTATCTCTCAATATCAACCTTCTGGAGATATGCGAGAAGATTACGTCTGTGACCTACCATTTTAAGAAGACCTCTTCTTGAGTGGTGGTCTTTCTTGTTGGTCTTTAAATGCTCGTTAAGGTCGTTGATTCTCTTTGTGAGAACAGCAATCTGAACCTCGGGTGAGCCTGTGTCGCCCTCGTGAGTTGCGTACTCGAGCATTATTGCCTGCTTTTCTTCTTTTGTCATTGTTTTCACCTCATTAAATATATTTTTCGCACACCGCAGAATAAGGACAGGTGAACACTCGTTTTAGAGTTTACGCCATATTCCGAGAATGCCGAAAGCTTTAGTATTATATAACAAACTACTGATTATGTCAATAGGTTTAACCCACAAATCCGTTTTATTCGGCTTACCGCAAAACGCTTCCCACGGTCTGTGACGGGGTTATGCCCTCTTTTTGCTCAAAATATGCCTTTAAAATTTCCGCAACGCAGGTAATAGTGCTTGAAGATTTTGTATTTTCAATCGCTACCGCAATTGCAATTTGCGGATTGTCAGCAGGAGCATAGGCTATCATAAAACCGTTAGTGTACTCCACAAGCTTTCCGTTTACCTTTTGTTTTTTCTGAGCAGTACCTGTTTTACACGCCACAGAAAAAGGCAAAGAATCGAATGCTCTGTAGCTGCCGCCAAGCGCCACCATACCTCTTTTTACTGCGGCTTTTGTTGAATCCGAAATATTTATCTTTCCGAGAACTTCGGGCTGAGTTTCATAAAGCGTCTGCGAATAATCCGCCGATTTTACCGCCTTAATGAAATGCGCTCTGTATTTTGTACCGCCGTTTGCGAGCATACCCGCATATGTCGCCAGCTGAATAGGTGTAAACAGGTTGTCAGACTGACCGATTGCCGCCTGAGTAACGTCGCCGGGGTACCAGATACCGCCTGCCGCCTTTCGCTCCTCAGGTCCTGCAATTACACCCGCGGCTTCCGTCAATTCGACACCGGTTTTTCTGCCAAGCCCGAACTGCGAAAAATAATCGCCCATTTTATTTATTCCAAGCTGTCTTCCGACCTCATAAAAATAGATATTGCAGGAATTTTTAATAGCTGTTTCCACCGTTTGCGCAGTGCCTGCGTGACTGTTATTATTATAGCATTGGAATGGCTGATCCTTGAAATATCCGTAAATAAGCGTACACTTTATTGGCGTGTCGGGCGTTACTATTCCCTCTTCCAAGCCGGCAGTCGCCACCGCAGGCTTTACGGTTGAACCGGGAGCATAAGTGCTTCTCAGCGCTCTGTTCCAAAGTGGAGCAGATTTGTCCGTATTCAGCGCTACAATATTTTCCTTATAGGTTGAAAGGTCATAGGACGGGTACGTAGCACAGGCAAGAACCGAAAAATCGTTAACGTCTATTACAACAGCGCTGCCTGCCGCTCCGACTGTTTCAATATCTTTAAGACCGCTGATTTTTGAGGCAAGAATATCCTGAACCTGTTTTTGAAAATCCGCATTAAATGTAAGAATTACATTCCCGCCGTTCTGCGCCTCTGTTGTTACGGTACGCGTCTTTGAGCCGTCGGCATTTGTTACGGTAGTCATAACGCCGTTTCTTCCTCTGAGAGTTTCCTCCATAGAGTTTTCAATGCCGAACTTACCGATTTTGTCGGTTATTGAATAGGAGCGAAGCTTTAAATCTGTTTTTTCTTCATCGCTCAATTCAGTGTTCTTTAATTTTTCGTTATACTGAGCTGTTACGCTCTTGTATTCGTCCGCGTCGAGAAAATCGTAAAATCCGACAATGTGAGGAGCTATTGTTCCGTCATAATATTCACGGACCGTGTCAATTCTTGTTTCAACGCCCTCGTAAAAACGGCTTTGCTCCTTCAAAACCAAAATTGCTTCTTCAGGCACATTTTCCGCAAATGTAAACGGATTAAAAGTAGAAAAATCCGCTTTTCTCATTGAAAAATATACAGACGCCGTTTTAAGTGCCTCTTCCTGAGAAAGATTTTCAAGAGAATAATATTCCACAAGCGCGTCAAAACAGTTCTGCGCCGTAGCATAAACATTCAAATTCAAATAATCCTTTGAAATCAAATAATTCTTGTCTGACTCGGAATTTTCCCTGAAAACAAATTCACCGCCGCTGTTTTCAATAGGTAAACCCGCTGAATAAGAAATATCCATACTCTCAAACAGCCTTATAAGCGACAGAACAATTTCATTGCGTTTTTCCTTAGCGGATGCCTTGGGGAAATAAGCGGCGTCAAAATAAACCGTATTAGACGGAACATTATAAACCAATGGTTTTCCGCTGCTGTCGAGAATTTCGCCCCTTACAGCAGAAATTTTGGAGGTGCTTGATGAAAGCGACAGCTTTTTTGAAGCATACCTGTCTTTTTCTACTACCTGAATTCTGAACAAATCCACGCAAAAAACCGAAACAAAAAATACAATCGCCGCAATAAACGCCGTTGCTCTTAATTTGAAATTAAAATTCTGCTTCATCTGCCGTCCCTCCTTTAAAAAAATTATTTTTAATCAATATTCAATATAGGCAATCGGGAATTTTCGGTTTATCCGCCTGACAGTCAAATACCAGAACGGCGTAAGAATTAAAGAATATACCGCCATAGGCATATAATACCTTGCGAAAAGCTGTAAACCGCCGTCAATTCCCCTTGACGTAATAAAGAAAATCACGTATGTTGCAAAATATAATACGGTTATAATTGAATTAACAAAAACATAGGTCAAAATATTGTTTCTTAAAAATATACGTAAAACAACGCCGCAAAGAGCGCACGAAACCGCTAAAAACAACGCATTGTACCCATCGGCAGCTACTGTAACCGTATCCCACAGCGCTCCCGCAAAAAAGCCTGCCGCCGCTCCCGCAATTTCTCCCTCATACATTGCAATGCAAACTGCCGCAGAAATAAGCAAAACGGGTCTTACCCCGAAAAGCGACGGAAAAATCTGCAACGAGTTCTGAAAAAGATGCGCCGCCAGCAACAGCAAAACATATACTGCATATTTTTTAATTTTTATTTTGTTTACGGAATTCATATTCCAATCAGTCCCGTCCGTTCCCTTTTCCTTCGCATTATTTTGTTCCGAAAGAAGTTATTACAAAGCAACTGCTGATATCCTTTGAATCAGCCGCCGGCTCTAAAACCGCATTTGCGGAAATGTCTGTGCCGCTCTGTTCAACCGATGTTACCGTACCGATTATAAGGTCCTTCGGGAAAATTCCGCCCGTACCCGACGTGCAAACAATACCGCCCTTCGAAACAGCGGTATTTTTATCAAGCCCCGAAAGAGCGCAGCCGCCCTTAAGCGACAATCCTGAATTTGAGGACACATATCCAACCTCACCTGTGCGGATTTCATACGCCGCAATATTAACGCTGGGGTCAGTCACCGTTCTTACAACGCAGGACGAGGGATTTACCTCTGTAACAACGCCTATAAGATAATTGCTGTAAATTACGGCGTCATTAACCTTTATCCCGTCCGTACTGCCCTTACCAAGTGTAAACGAATTAAAAATATCCGCTGAATCTCTGCCTATAACCGTGCAGTAAACCCATTGATAATCAGGATTTTGCTCACGTACATCTAAAAACTGCTCATAGGATTCAAGCTGTTTTTTTGCATTTTCATAATCAACAAGCTGAGCTCTGTAATCTGCAACCTGAGATTCAAGCTCCTCAACTCTTTTACGGTATGAGTCTGACGACACAAAGCCGCCCGTAAAGCCATCCGCCTTTGAGGAAAGAAAAGATGCCGCCTTTTGTAACGGCGAGGTTATAACGCTGACCGCCCTTGTAACAGGTGATGACGCAGAGTCGGAAACGGCGGCAAAGACCGACGCGGCTATAAGAATAACCGCAACAGCCATCAATACCTTAAATGTTGTCCCTTTAAAAAAGTTACTCAATTTACTTCCTCCGTTTTATCTGTTACCTCTCTCAAGGCACATACCCGTTCCCAAAACCGTGCAGTCAAGAGGCTCGCCTGCAACGTGTACGGGAATTTTTGTTTCTTCTGAAATAAATCTGTCAATGCCCCTGAGAAGCGCTCCGCCGCCCGTCAGCATTATTCCGTTATCAACAATATCCGCTAAAAGCTCGGGCGGAGTAATTTCAAGAGTTGAGCGTATTGTTTCAAGAATCCCCGAAAGACTGTCATAAAGCGCCTCGCGGATGTCCTCAGAGGTTATTTCAATATTTTGGGGAAGCCCGTCAATAAGCCCTCTGCCGCGCACGTCCATTGCTCCCTCGCCATCATAAGGGCAGGCAGAGCCGATTTTAATTTTTATTTCCTCAGCTGTCCGCTCGCCGATAAGTACGTTATGTTTTTTACTGATGTATTCTACTATTGCCTCGTCCATTCTGTCGCCTGCCGTACGTATTGACTTAGACGAAACAATATCTCGATATGAAATAACAGCAATTTCCGTAGTACCCGAGCCGATGTTTACAACCATATTTCCCTTAGCCTCGGAAATGTCAACTCCCGCTCCCATGGCGGAGGCTAACGGCTCGCTTATCAGAGCGGCATATTTAGCTCCCGCATTTCTCGCAGCGTCATGAACCGCCTTCCGTTCAACCTCTGTAATGCCCGACGGAACGGAAATCAGCACTCTTGCTCTTGAAAAGGGCGAACGCTTTACAGCCATTTTAATAAATTCCTTCAACATATCCGAGGTTATTTCAATATCTGCAATAACGCCGTCTTTAAGAGGCTTTACCGCTGTAACGGAACCGGGCGTTCTTCCTATCATTTCCTTAGCCTCATTTCCTATGGCGACAACCTCAGGCGGATTTCCTTTGGCAGTAACGGCAACAACTGACGGCTCACGAATAACAATTCCTTTGCCCTTCAAATAAACTCTCGTGTTTGCCGTACCGAGATCAATGCCTATATCCTGTGCAAAAAGCATTTCTTTTTACTCCTGTCCTTTATACTTCTGCTTAGCAGATAACATTTCATTAAGATAAAATTAAAGATAATCTATTGTATCAAAAAAGCAGGTATTATACAATACCTGCAATTGTTAAATTTTATTAAAACATTTCCGTTTTTTATTTTTTCAGATACTTAACAGCTGACGTTCCCGCCGCAGCGCCGTCATAAACCGCCTTTGAAATCTGAAGAAGTCCGCCGCGGCAATCCCCTGCGGCAAACAGTCCGCTTATGTTTGTATTCATCTCTTCATCTGTCCAAATAAATCTGCCGTCGGTCTTCGCGCCTAATTTTTTGGCAAGGGCTGTGCTTCCCGCCGTTTTGTAGGCTATAAAAAGTCCGTCAAGAGAAATTGTCTGCCCGTTTTTAAAGCTTACCGACGAAATTTTGCCTGTTCCCCGAACTGCCTCTATTTCGTCCGAAATTATATTTACCCAATCGGGAAATTCGGCTGTAATTTCATCGCCGTTTGTCAGAAGAGTAATGTCGGAGGTTATATTTTTAAGCTCGTTTATTTCGTTAATCGCATTTTCGCCCGTTCCGAGAACGGCAACACGTCTTTCTTTAAAGAAAAATCCGTCGCAAATCGCGCAGTAGCTTACCCCTCTTCCCTCAAACTCTTCAAGGCCCTGTATTTCAGGCGCAAGCTTTGAAACGCCGGTAGCTAAAATAAGCGCATCTGCCGCAAGCAGCTTATCGGGAGTTTTTACATAAAACGCGTCTGACTTTTCGACAGAAACAACTTCGTCTGTCAAAAACTCAACTCCGAGCCGCTTTGCCCCCGCAATTCCCCTTTCGTGAAGCTCTTTTCCGCTGATTATTTCGGGAAATCCGTAATAGTTCTCTATTTTTTCTGTTTTTTCAAGAGCGCCTGCTCCTCGTGACACAACCGTTGTTTTAATTCCGGCGCGGACAGCATAAAGAGCCGCCGAAACACCTGCAGGACCTGAGCCTATAATTATGAGCCTTTCCATTTGCTTTCCTCCCGTGTTTATCTTCGTATTGACTGTTATATTTTTATTCTGCCACATTTTTTTAAGAATATAAATTTTATAAAAATAAAACGCCCACCCTATTGGATGGACGCTTTTGTTTGTGTCGGCATTACCTATTTTCCCGGGCCGCTTCCAGCCAAGTATCTTCGGCACAAATGAGCTTAACTACCGTGTTCGGGATGGGAACGGGTGGACCCTCATTGTAATCAACACCGACTCGTGAAACTTGTGTACCTCACGAATGCAAGAGGTATTTTATCACGTCCCGCAACAAATTGCAAGTGTTTTTTTAACATTTTGTTAACTTTTTACACTATTCACAATTAAGTACACAAAGTTTCGACGAATTATATTATATTTTGCACAAAAATCTTGTCCAAATCTATAAATTAATCTTATTTATTCAGTTTAAAAGCCTTTTCAACATCCAGAATTACATATTCGTATCCCTGATTTGGCTCAACCGCTGTGTAAAGCACGGTTTTTCCGTCAATAAAGCAAAGAGTTCCGTGAGGCGCATAGTTTTTATCCTGGAATTTTGCATATTCCCCGGTCTGCAAATCAAAAATATGAATTTGATAATCAACCGCATTTTTAACCGTACCCATCATTACAACATAACGGTTGTCATCGCTTACAATAAATGACGAAACGTTCATTGAATAGCCCACAAGAGAATAGTCCTTGCCGGACATAATGTTGTAAAGGTGTCCGTCCTCCTTGCTTAAAAGGTATTTGTCATTGACCATATATCCCGTATCCATAAAGCCGTAGAAGGAACGCTGAATTTTCTCTTCGCCGTTTGTGTTGTGAACAACGTCAAAGCCGGTTGTAGTTTTACGGAGATAAACAACCGTAGAAGCATCTGCCGTCAAATATTTTCCGTATACATCAGACGCTAAAAGCTCTTCCTTTGCTCCGTTTTTCACAAAAATGTCCTGCATACCCGAGCCGACAGGATACTCTCTTGACGAAATAAACGGAACCTTCTGTGATGAAGCAGTGTAGCCCGCTTTATTTAATATACAGAAATCGGCAACACCTGCGCCCTTCTCGTCAATATTTCTGTTAATAACGCTCAAAAATCTGGTAACTGTGCCGTTTTTAAGATTAACATCAAAGCTTTCAGACCACAAAACATTGTTGCCCTCAAGCGCCGATTTGTCAGTTGACGCCAACAGGAGAGCATGACCCTCACGCTGATATTTCGCCGGAAGAACCGTAAGCTTGAACACAACAAAATCGTAGAAATAGTTTACGCCGTCACTGCTGTCTGACGTAAACACGCTTACACCCGAAACGTATTCCCCGTTTTTAATGTAATTCATTTTAACGTTCAGAACTCCGCTTCCCATATCAACCTTAAGGTCGGCTGTGTCCGTATACTTAACGGGAATCATTTTGCTGTTACTGTACTGATAGTACTGAACTGTATAATCGGTATTTATTCCGTAAAAAACTCCGGGGAAATCGGTTTGAACAAGATTCACAAAAACTCCGTCACGCGCAATTTGAATTTCCGAAAGCTTATTTCCGTTATCCTCGCCTTCGACGCCGCTGTTTACTACGTATTCAGGGAAAATTTTTCCTAAAAATTTAACCCTTGAAACAATTTCAACCTTTTTTTCAACGGGACGTGAATTGAAATATGCAAAAGCCCCTGTAAAGAGAATAAGAATTAAAGCGACAGCAGAAACAACAATTGTTACAATGTCCTTTTTTTCAAGCGGTTCGCGCTGTTTTTTCTCTTTATGCGTTTTTTCTTTGGGCTGTTTAGTCTTTTTTTCTTTAGGCTCTTTGATTTTCTTTTCTTTGGGCTGTTTTACTTTCTTCGCATTTTTATTCTTCGGAGATTTTTTCTCTTTCTCGGTATTCTCCTGCCGTACAAATCCGCCGTCAAAGATTATTTCCTCCATTTGTCTGCCGCTCTTAACGGGAGCTTCCGTTTCCTCGGAAATTTGCTCTGACTGAGGATTTTCCTCTGCTTCATTTGACAGCAAAGCCTCTTCGTAAGCCTTTGCAATCTTTTCGTTTATTTCAGTATTCTCAGCCGTTTTCGGCTCTTTTACCTTTTTCTCTTTTGAAGCCTTCGGCTTTTTTTCTTTAGGCTCTTTAACCTTCTTTTCCTTCGGAGCTTTCGGTTCCTTCACCTTTTTTTCTTTAGGTGCTTTCACCTTTTTCTCCTTAGGCTCCTTTTTCTTTTTTTCCTTTTTCGGATTTTCCGTTTTTTCTTCGGGCAAATCAGTTACAGCCGTTTCTTCAGGCTCATATTTCTGATATTTCTCATTAAGGGAATTGTTATCGCTCATATTCTTCCTCCGTAAAAGAAAATATTATCAGTTTATTATACACTACATTGTCCTCATTTACAAGAAAATATTAAATGTTAATTAAATGTTAATTTTTACGTTTTTGCTGACAAAATAAATTTACGAGTGTATAATAAAATAATACAATTCTCTGTGCAGGAGGTAAACTTTATGTCAATTAAACGAATAAAGCTTAATGACCGTACTCTTCCCAACTACACCAGGAAGGAAGATATGTTCAATATGATAACCCATATAGTAGGCGGGGGCTTCGGCGTTCTTGCGCTTGTGCTTTGCTGCGGCTTTGCGATATATCACCGCAACTGGTGGGGGCTTGCAGGCGGAGCAGTTTACGGAATGTCAATGATTTTCCTTTACACAATGTCAAGCGTTTACCACGGACTGCGTCCCAACCGAGCAAAAAAAGTGTTGCAGGTGCTTGACCACTGCACGATTTATGCGCTTATAGTCGGCTCTTACGTGCCGATACTCCTTACGGGTATTCGTGAATACAGCCTTAAGCTTATGCTAATTATGTCTGTCGCAGGACTTGTTATCACGGCTGTCGGCGTAACCTTTACGGCTATCGATTACAAAACCTACGCCGCCGTTTCATACACCGGTTATTTTCTTTTGGGCTGGATGGCGATTTTTGCCGTTAAGCCGATTTTAGCAGCTTTCGGAACGGAATTTTTCATCTGGCTTCTTTCGGGCGGCATTGCCTACACCGTCGGTATGATATTTTATGTAATCGGCAGTAAGCGCCATTACATTCACGGAGTTTTCCACATATTCATACTGCTGGGCAGTGTGCTTCAGTTCATAGCGATTTTTAAATTCTGTATATAAAAATTAAAATATCATTTATACTGGCAGGCATACTCGTCTGTCAGTTTTTTATTGCCAAAAAGGGACATATATAGTACAATAAAATCACACGAAAAAACGAGGTGATTTTATGGCAAAAATTGTTCTTCCGTCTTATCCTCTTATTACAATTGACCCGTTTATGAGCATCTGGTCGCCGTCCGACACTTTGTGGGGCAGTGACACGCAAATTTGGTACGGGCAGAAAAAGCGTCTTTACGGGGATATTCTTGTTGACAATAATGACTCGTACTGCTTTATGGGCGTTCCCGAAAAGGAAGAAACCGTAATACCTCAAACGGATTTAGACATAACTCCGCTTATTACCGCATACACCTTTCAGAATGAAACGGTAAAATTAACGGTTAAATTCTGGACGCCGCTCATAATCGACGACATTTACAAGCTGTCGCTTCCCGTTTCGTTTATTGACTTTGAGGCGGAATTTCTTGACGGCAAAAAGCATGAATTTGAAATTTTAATCGGAGCAGACCGTGAATTTTGCTTTGATAAACGCAAGAAGAAAATCGTCGGCGGTGAAACAAGCCTAAATAACAGCACCTCGCTCGCCTATATGGGCTGTAAAAATCAAGCTCCTTTGAGGAAAAGCGGCGACGGCGTTTCTGCTGATTGGGGCCGCATTTACCTCAGCGGTGACAAAGGCTCCTGCGGCTTTGACAAAAAAGGTATACACTCAATTATCGAAAAAACAAAGGGTACATTTGTTTTCGCTTTTGACGATATTAAATCAATCGAATATATGGGTACGCAATACCCTTGTCTTTGGACGGAAAAATTCAGCGACATTAAAGCTGTAATTAAATATGCCCTTGAAAGCCGTGACGAGCTGTTAAAGGATGCAGATAGAATAAACAGGCTTATTCTTTCGGACTCCGAAAAATTCGGCGAAAGCTATCAGCACATTTTAGCCGCCGCTTACAGACAAGTGCTTGCAGGGCACAAGCTGTTCCGTGACAAAAACGGTGAAATCCTTTATTTTTCAAAGGAATGTCATTCAAACGGCTGTATTAACACCGTTGATGTTTCTTACCCTGCCGTTCCCCTTTTTCTGCTCTATAACCCGAAGCTTTTAAAGGGTATGATAACGGGAATCTTTGAATTCGCGCGTTTAAATGCGTGGGAGTATGACTTTGCTCCGCATGACATCGGCAGATATCCAATAGCCAACGGTCAGGTTTACGGACACAAAAATTCACCGCTTTTGCCTAAAAGAAAGATTTATCTTGAAAACAAATGCCATTGCTCATTTTCGTCGCAAATGCCCGTTGAGGAATGCGGAAATATGCTCGCGCTAAGCTTTCTTCACTACCGTTTTACAGGAGATAAAAGTGTAATAGAAAAAAATTACGATTTGCTTGAAAAATGGGCAAACTACCTCGCAAATGCAGGAGTCGTACTCGAAAATCAGCTTTGCACAGACGACTTTGCAGGACACAGCGAGAAAAATATAAACCTTGCGATTAAGGGCGTTTTAGGCATAGCGTTTTTCGGCAAAATCAGTGAGGCGTTAGGCAAAAGCACCGATATGGCAAAAACTGCAAAAAGCTTCGCGAAACAGCTTTGCAAATTTGCTCTTTCCGACGGCACATTGCCGTTTTCAGTAGGAAGAAATGACACTTGGAGTTTAAAATACAATTTGGTTTGGGACAAAATTCTCGGATTATCCCTGTTTCCCGAAGAGCTTTACATTGCCGAAAGCCGCAAATATAAAGGAAAGCTCGGCAAATACGGAGTTCCGCTTGATTACAGAAAATCCCTTACGAAAACGGATTGGCTTATGTGGGCAGCAGTTTTGGACGAAACAGGCGAAAATATTCCGTTATTTGCAGAGAGAATCGAAAAATATTTGTCGGACACAAAAGAAACTTGGGTGTTCTCAGATTGGATTGACACTATTGAGCCGTTCAGCTACTCATTCCACCACCGCACCGTTCAGGGCGGACTTTGGATGCCCGTTTTAGCTAACAAAATCAGCGCAGATGCTGATTTGAAATTCTAATGTAATTTTTATATTGAAAGGAATTGATAAAATATGCAATCATCAATAAAGAAAAACAAGACACTGCTTGTATTCTCTGCATTTTTTTATGTGGTTGCCATCATTCTTATGATTTTCGGCACAGTGTTTGATTTGCAAATCGACAAGGCAGTTTTCAACCCCCAAAACAGCTTTGCGCTAGGATTTGAAGCATTCGGACTGTTTGTTTACTGGGGAATGTGGGGACCGATTTTTACTGTTTTGTTCTTAACAAGCCATAATTTAAATGAATGTCTTGAAATTATAGGAAAGGTTTTCCCGTTTATCCGTCCCGTAAAAAACACTCAGACGAATACATATAAATTTTTCAATACAGCTGTAACGGTATTTTTTAAGGTTCTGTTTTTCGTTCTTGGCGTAATCGGCTGGAAAAAGCTTGTGGAAAATGTTTTAAAGCATATTTTCGATTTACCTCAAATATTTTATTTCGCTGTCTGCGCCGTAATTACAGCGGCGGCAATATTTGCATTTTCAAAAATAAAAAAAGAAACGCTTTACAAGCTTGAAGCCCTTGCCCTTGCAGGCGTGCTTTTCGGAATATTCTTAAAGCTTATTGAATATTCCAAGCAAATTACAGGCAGAATAAGGTTCAGAGAAATGGTTGCCGCATCAAACGGCTTTTTCGACGATGAGGGCTTGAGCTTCGGCAAAACAAAAAATCTTGCTACAAGACTTGACAAAAGTATGATCAGCGCGACAGATTTTTCTGCCTTTGCACCGTGGTATAAAATATGTAAAGACTCAGGTATTTACTCACATGCGGACTCCTTTCCGTCAGGACACACCTCTTGCAGCTGCGCGCTTTTCTTATCCGTTCTTTTCTGCAATGCCTTTGAAAAGCTCAAAAAATTTGCTCCCCTTGCCGCTGTTTTCTCTGCTTTCTATGTTTTGATTATGGGCTTCTCACGTCTCGTTGCGGGCGCGCACTACTTAACTGACGTTGCAGGCGCTATGATAATTGCCTACACGCTTTTCCTCGCCGTTAACTTTATTTACAGTAAATTTGTTACAAAGGGAATTTTCCCTACGGTAAATAATAGTTAAAAGTTTTCGTCCGCCTTTTTCAAAAGGCGGTGGGTTGGAAGGGCAACGCCCTTCCTTGCAGTCCGCAGACTGCAAAATCTTTACACTTCAATAGCGCAGGAGGGACGAAAATTAGTCCATCGGACTAATTTTCGGTGGGGAACCCTCGCCGGGGGTCCCCATCTATTTTACTCTTTTATGCATATTGCTGAATACAATATACTTTTTCTACAAACTGTTAACGGCTAATCCTTTCTAAACTCGGATTAGCCGTTTTCTTATTTTATCAGCAAATTTTAATTATATATATTTCATTGCAAGAGTTAAAACGCGCTTTGCGGTTCTCTGCATTTCGCCCGTTGTAATTCCCTCGCTCTTTCCGAGAGTTTTTAGGAGAGTACCGTCGGGCTTTTCTTTGCCTAGTCTGTCGCCGCCGGGCATAAGGACATCCACCGAAGAGCGTACCCTGTACGCATTATCACGCATTTTCGGAAATTCGGGTGATTTGCTCTTACGCATCCACCAGTCCGTCATAACCGTGCCGTCAAAGCCCCATTCTCCGCGCAGGATACGCTCGCAAAGCTCATAATTGTAATGTCCCCAAACGCCGTTTATCTTATTATATGAGGTCATAATGCAGTTTGGTTTGCCCTCTTTTACGCAGATTTCAAAGCCTCTGAGGTAAATTTCACGAAGCGCTCTTTCCGAAACACGTGAATCATTGTGAGTGCGGTTTGTTTCCTGATTGTTACAGGCGAAATGCTTTGGCGTTGCGCTTCCGCCGCACTTTTGAATACCTCTGACTGCCGCCGCGCCCATTTTACCCGTAAGCACAGGGTCCTCCGAATAATATTCAAAGTTTCTGCCGCAAAGGGGATTTCTGTGAATATTCATTCCGGGAGCAAGCAAAATATCGCTTCCCTTTTCCTTCATTTCACCCGACAAAGCAGAGTACACCTCTTCAATAAGCCCGGTGTCAAAGGAAGATGCAAACGCAGTGCCGATAGGGATAAGCGAGCAGTAATAAAGAAGTCTGATTCCCGAAGGTCCGTCAGTTGTAATTACTGCGGGAACTCCCTTTTCCCGTAAGCTCTCGGTAACTCCGCCCATAGCGCCTGCATTGCCTTTAGCGCCGAGCGGACTGTCCATCTTGTATGCGCCTCTTGAAATTGCCTCAAGCTCAGTCAAACTGAGCTGTGCTGCAAATTCGTCAAGCGTGCATTTGCCCGATTTAACGTCAGAAAGCTTTAAGCCTTTATCGCCCGTCATAGGAATAGGCTGCGGAAGATTTTCAAGAATTATCTTTTTAAGGTCATAGGTTCTCTTCGGCGCTTTTTCAAATGAAACGCCGCTGTCTGAAACCTTTTTCCTGTCAAAATCAGCAGTTGCCGCCGAAACCTGCTTCAGCTTTTCATAGCAAACGGTTTTTTCTTCATATCTGCTCCAAACCTTTTTGTTATCTCTTACGTTTGAGCCGATATAAACCTTATATTCACCCTCCTGCAAAACATAAGAATAGGGGAATCCCGTTACACCGCTGTCGTCATAAGATGTGAAATAGTATTTCGGGACGCTGATTTTAAGCGTCTGTTTTTCATCGGGATTTAAATTTTTCGTCTTTGCAAATCCTACTAATTCCTTGTCGGGATTTCCCAATACGCCCTTCGGCTTTGAAAGATAAATCTGAACGGACTCCTTACCGCAAGCATTACCGGTATTGGTTACGGTAACGGCAAATTCAACTGAATCCTCTGAAACTTTCGCATCGTCATATTCAATATTAAATGTTGTATATGAAAGTCCGAAGCCAAACGGATAGACAACATTTGTGGGGTCGTCCGTTTCAAAGCCTCTGTAGCCCACATAAATGTCCTCAGCGTATTCGTTATACGCCTTTTTGCCGAAATTACCGTACGCCTGCGCCTTACCGTAATCCTTAGCAATTGTGTCGGGAAGCTTTCCGCAGGGAGTAACCTTTCCGCAAAGAACGTCTGCGATGCCTGTACCGCTTTCCATTCCGCCCTGCCATACAATTAAAATTGCGCCGATTTTATCGCCCATTTCTTCAAACACGGTCATATCAATAACACTGCCGATGTTGAGAAGCACAGTAACCTTGTCAAAATACTCCGTGATTAAAGAAAGATTGGCTTTTTCCTCATCTGTTATGTAATAACTGCCTTTTTCGAGTACATTTTCACGGTCCTCACCCGAGGAACGCCCGATAATAAAGATTGCGTCACTGCTTTTTTCTGCGGCGTTCTTAACTGTATCAACCGTCAATGCCATATCAGGGTAAAACCTCGGCCACATTCCCCAAACACCGTGGTCAATCGGGTTTTCCGCTGACCATTCAGCGTAAATGTCCGCCAATTCAGTATTATACTTAATTCCGCATTCCTTTAAGCCGTCAATTAAATTTTTACCGTAAGGAATTTTTACGTCGCCGCCGGAGCCGTAGCCCGTAAAAAACCAGTCAAGCTGATTTCTGCCGAATACGGAAACAATTCTATCCTCTGTATACGGCAAAACGCCATCATTTTTAAGCAGTACGCAGGTTTCAGCCGCCGCGCGTCGAAGTATTTCGGGCATACCCTCTGTTACTGTCGGCTCGCCCAGAGCCTTTAAGGCTTCCTCCTGCGAAACACCGCTTATAAGTTTTTCACCTATTTTAGCGCCGAATTTATATATCTTTTCCCAAATTTTTGGCAAAATAATCACCCCTGTGTGTTCATTTAATTTCATTTTAACATATAAATATTATTTATTCAATAAAAATATCTCCGCACTTTTCAGTACGGAGATAAATTGTAAAATTAAATTTTCCTTTTGTAAATGTGCACCGCGTCTGCATTATTCGCAGTCATAAATGCTGTTCTTTTTTCTCTGAACCGCTAAAACAACTCCCGCAACGGCGGTGCCCAGCACTGCGCACACAAGCACCGCAGAAAGCTTTAATCCTGACTTATCTGTATTCGGCAGTGTACCTGCGGACTTTTCCGCCGCAGAACTGCCCGTTTCATTTTCTGAATTTTCAGGTGTTTTCGTTGAACTCTCTTCCTCGGGTTCAGTGCCTGTTAAATTCTCAACAGCATCTTTGGCTATATCCGTGTAGCCGTTTGCTCCGCCTATTTTAAACAGATAATCGCTAAGCTTTTTAACTGCCGGAGAAAGAGCGGAGTCTGTTTCTGTCGGCTCGACGGCTCCTGCCTTTGCAAGAATTGCACGCAGTCTGCTCTCAACTGCTTTGTCCTCGCCCGCTACTGCTATCGTCCTTGACAGCATTTCATTCGCTTCATTTACTGCCGCGTCAAGCTCGGCCGCATCTTCGGCGGAAAGCGACGAACGGTCAACATTTTCTGCCGCGGGTAAAAGCTCCGTCCTGATTGTTTTTGTCGCTCTGCCAACATTAAACTGCGGAAAAGCCTTATCCGAATAAACGTCCTTTATTCTGTCCGTTTCAACAAGTTCACAGCAAAGCTTCATTATAATGTCGTTCTGATTTGCCGTAACGTGCGACTGACCGTCAAAGAAAAATGTGTTATCAGGCAGTATTCCCGTTGTTGCGTCAACAACTCTGTCAGGCGAAATGTGGTTATGATTCGGATTTTTGCAGTAAGTATTTTTTTGAATATAATTCTTCGGCAATTCCTCGCCTACATTCGCCATTTTTGTTCCCATTGCCGTTGAATATGTATGAATAACTCCGTCGGCATTTTGCTTGTTCCAAGAATTGCCCACATTATAGAGCGAAACATCATAAGCCACAATATTAAAAATTTCAACGCCGCTGTTTTTAAGCTTCAAAATATTTTTATTGGAATTGCTCTGCGCCTTATGGTAAATATCTGTCTGGCGGCGTATTTCCGCCTTGCTTTTATCCGCAAGATTTAACCTTACACATTCGTCATATTCCTCATTCGGCACAAGCATCCAAAGCCCCGTACAGTTCCTGATTACCGTATCCATCAGCGTATCGACCGCTTTTTCAAGCGAGGACATCAAAACATCTTTAGGCAAAACACGGATTGCAAGCTCAATAGCGCTCGCCTCTGCCTCATTCATAATTCCGTCAAAAAACTCGCTGTAAAGATAATCTGCATTCAAAAATGTCAGTTCTTTTTCGTAAATATCGGAAACGATTGTTGAACCGTTAAGAGCAGGAATGACAAACACCGTTCTATTAAGGTCGTTTGCTACCTGCGGATAAAATTCCATAACACCGTTAAAAATTGCCCCGCCCATTGAAATAGGAATAATATTTACCTTATCGCTTCCCGTCTGCTCTTTAACAAGCTGTATGAAGTCATAAAGCCCGTCTATCATTGAAAGAGCATTTCCGAATGAGTTGTAGGCATAGTAATAAATATTTTCTTCCCCAATGGTTTCGCAAAGTCTTTCCATAGGAATACAGCCGAAAATATAATTTTTTTCATCTTCCGTGCATTCTGCTAACGAATGATTATATGTTTCAACCGTTACTCTTCCGCACTCTTTGCCGTTATTATCAGTTGAATTCATTGAAAATGCGTCCTCAACCGCACTGCAAAGAGCATCTGAAAATCCCACATCCCTTTGCGACGCAACGCTTGCCGCTAAAGGAGCCGCGAGCTGTGACAAAAGCGAATCTACATTGAGCACTGCGGGAAAGCAATTGATTTTATTGCCGTTTTCGTCCAAAACAAACTCGCCGTTTTCGTCTGTAAGCCAAACCCTTGACTGCCCGATTCCGGGCACGATTATGCAAGGAATTTTTTCGGAGGTCTTTGCCGACGCAAAAACAGATAACGGCAGTAAAACAAGAACCGTTGCCAAAATAAGCGCTAAAAATTTTTTCATAACCAAATCCCCTTTATTTTGTAATATTTTTCCCCTTTTTCTATAACACTTTTATTGTATTACATTCATACACTTTCGTCAATGAAACAAATTAGACAAAAAAAGACAGCCCGTTTTGGCGGACTGCCTTAAATTTCGGTTTAATTGAGGATTAAAGCTCTGCGAAGTACTTGATAGTTCTAACCATCTGTGATGTGTATGAGTTTTCGTTGTCATACCAAGAAACTACCTGAACCTCATAAAGATCGTCTGCAATCTTTGAAACCATTGTCTGTGTAGCGTCAAAGAGTGAGCCGTACTTCATACCGATAACGTCTGAAGAAACGATGGGGTCTGTGTTGTAGCCGAATGAAGCAGAAGCAGCAGCCTTCATAGCAGCGTTGATGCCGTCAACTGTAACGTCTGCACCCTTAACAACAGCTGTAAGAATTGTTGTTGAACCTGTGGGAACGGGAACACGCTGTGCAGAACCGATAAGCTTGCCGTTAAGCTCAGGAATAACAAGACCGATTGCCTTTGCAGCGCCTGTTGAGTTGGGAACAATGTTAGCAGCGCCTGCTCTTGCTCTTCTCATATCGCCCTTTCTGTGAGGACCGTCAAGAATCATCTGGTCGCCTGTGTAAGCGTGGATTGTTGACATAATACCTGACTGAATGGGAGCATAGTCATTAAGAGCCTTAGCCATGGGAGCTAAGCAGTTTGTTGTGCAAGATGCAGCAGAAATAATCTGGTCATCAGCAGTAAGAGTATTTTCGTTAACTGAGTAAACGATTGTTTTAAGATCGTTGCCTGCGGGAGCAGAAATAACAACCTTCTTTGCGCCTGCATTAACGTGAGCCATAGCCTTGTCCTTTGAGCAGTAGAAGCCTGTGCACTCAAGAACTACGTCAACGCCGATTTCGCCCCAGGGAAGCTCTGCGGCATTTGCCATAGCATAGATTTTAAGAGTTTTGCCGTCAACTGTGATTGTGCCTGCTTCATCATCAGCAGAAACTGTGTGAAGATTTTCACCGATTTTGCCGCAGTAGCCGCCCTGTGCGGTATCATACTTAAGAAGATCTGCGAGCATTGAGGGCTTTGTAAGGTCGTTGATAGCAACTACATCGTAACCTTCTGCGCCGAACATCTGTCTGAAAGCAAGACGTCCGATACGGCCAAAGCCGTTGATTGCAACTTTAACTGACATTTTGAATTCCTCCAAATAAATTATTTTTATTATTATTCGCATTATTGCAAATAATATTTTATTACAACTTGTCAAGTTTTGCAAGAGAAAAAATGTAATTTTTGCCAATTCGTTAAGGTTTTGTCATACTGCTGAAATTTAGGTGAATAAAAATGCAAAATGCGTGTAATATTTATAGTATAAGTTGACGATTATAATCCGAAACAGCCTGAAAGTGTGCCTTTTCAGTGCTTTTCGGTGTTTCGGGCTTGAAAGGCATCAGCCTTCCTGCACTCTCAACAACCAAAAATCATCTTAAAAATCATCACTTTCAGGTTAAAAATTTTTTATCAAAAAGATTTTTGGCATTTCAAGGCACAAAACGGAGATAATCCTGACGGATTATCGAATATTTTAACAAAGAAATGGCGGAAATATTCCGATAAAAAACTGTTTCGGATTATGCTCGTCAACTTAAGGCGGCGAAAATATGGAAAAACAAGAACAATTGCGTGAAGAACTGCATGAAAATTTCACCTCAGCGCTTATGCAGGATGACATTTTGTTTCTTCACACACTTTACTCAAAGCTCAGAAGGCTTAACAGAAATATAATAGATGCAGAAACGGAATGCGTTGATTTGTCTGATTTAGCGGAAAATATTTGCATTGCTTCCGATATTATTTTGCGAGAATCAGGCAAGACAGTGGTTTTCTGCGGAAATGACACCTCGCCCATATTCAGCAACAGACAAATTTTGACTAAAGCAATTTTAGAAGCAGTGGGAAACGCCTGCGTTTTCGGGGAAGGTTCGCTTATAACAGTGAAAACCCGCGAACACAGGGACTTTGCTTCAGCGGAAATCCAAGGCTCAGGCAGTTTCTCACTTTGCGACGCCGAAGGTTTGCGGTTTATCAGAAATGCCGTTAAACGCTTTGACGGAGAAGTGTTTATAGTCATCGGAAAAGAGGTTTCATCAGTTGTAATGACATTTAAAAAGGCGGGGAAAATAACCCCTATGTCGAACAAAAGCTTTATTGACCTTGTGTCCGACCGTCTGTCGCCCGTTTTTATTGAGCTTTACGGATTATGATATAAAAATAGTAGGGGACGATGCCCACATCGTCCCGTTTCTCTCTGAAAATCAATTTGCAACGGGCTGATGAAGGCATCAGCCCCTACTGTTTGCAGTGAAGATGTTAAAAATATAAATGAACGGAGAATATTTATGTGTACAGCAATCACTTTAAAAACTAAAGATTTCTATTTCGGCAGAACACTCGACTATGAACACTCATACACAGAAGAGGTAACAATAACGCCCCGCAATTTCCCGCTTGTATTCCGAAATGCAAGAGTTGCGGACAAGCATTTCGCAATAATAGGTATGGCATTTGTTCAGGACGGATACCCCCTTTATTACGACGCAGTCAATGAAAAAGGACTCGGTATGGCAGGACTTAATTTTGTGGGCAATGCAGTTTACAGCGGATTTTCCAATGACAAGGACAATATTGCGCAGTTTGAGTTTATTCCGTGGATTCTTTCGCAGTGCGCAAATGTTACAGAGGCAAAGGCGCTTCTCGGCAGAATAAATATTACGAACACTAAATTCAGCGAGTCGCTCCCCGCGGCGCAGCTTCACTGGATAATCGCCGACCGTGACTGTGCAATAACCGTTGAATCTGTAAAGGACGGTATTCACATTTACGAAAATCCCGTCGGCGTGCTTACGAACAATCCGCCTTTTCCCGAACAGCTTTTTAATCTGAATAACTATATGCACCTGTCGCCGAAAGAGCCGAAAAATCAGTTTTCGGATAAGTTAGACCTTAAAGCCTACTCAAGAGGTATGGGTGCTATGGGACTTCCGGGGGATTTGTCCTCACAGTCCCGTTTTGTCAGAGCCGCATTTACTAAAATGAACTCCGTTTCGGGTAGCGGTGAAAATGAGAGTGTAAATCAGTTTTTTCATATTCTCGATTCTGTCACTCAGACAAGAGGCTGCTGTGAAACGGAAAACAAAAAGTACGAAATCACAATATATTCTTCGTGCTGTAACTGCGACAAGGGGATTTATTATTACACATCATACGAAAACAGACAAATAACAGCCGTTGATATGCACAAGGAAAACCTCGACGGCAATTACCTGATAAAATATCCGCTGATACTGAAAGAACAAATAAATATGCAAAATTAAAAACAAGAGACTGCAAAAAGCGTAAGTTTTTTACAGTCTCTTTCGGTTATTTTAAATCCGTATTCCTTTAACCGTGAAAAATAATTTTTTCCATACCGATTTTCTGTTTTCTCAGTCCTAAGTGTTCATAAAACTTAACAGCATTTACATTATCTGCCCAAACATTAAGAGTTACGTTATAATATCCGTTCTCTTCAGCGTATTTCAGCACAAATTCATAAAGCGCCGTGCCGATATGCATATTCCGAGCCTCCTCGTCTACGCACAAATCATCAATGTAAAGCGTTTTAATATCAGTCATATTGTTATTGCCGATAAACTGCTGATGTATGCAAAACGCATATCCGAGAACTCTGCCTGACTTTTCCGCCACAAAAACAGGTCTGCTGTCATCACCTATTATATTAAGCAATTCTTCATCGGTATATTTTTTTGTCCCCGCCTTAAAGATGTCAGGGCGCACATCGCTGTGAACCTTTAAAACCTGAAAAAGCAGTTTATTTATTGTATCCGCGTCGGCTGGTACTGCGCGGCGTATATTTAATTCTTCCATTCTGCTCTTACCTCTTATCTTTTAGATTATTTATTTAATTTTAACAAAAAGCAATTTGCTTTTCAAGAAAATAATTAAAGCCCGCAAATACAAACTCTGTTTTGCAGGCTTTATTTTTACAGTTTTACACATGCTGTTCCTTCAGCATCTTATTAAACTCATTTAATGCCAAATCCCATTTTTCATAATCGGGATTTCCTCTTTTATCAGTAAGCAATGCAGTGCTTTCAAGATATTCCGACAGGTAAGAGGTAACCTTTTTTGCGCCGAAATAATTCAGGTGGTCGCCCTTATCGCGTGTGTCCTTATCCCAGTCAATCGGAATTTCTTTTTTCATTAAATTCATATCAATGTATTCGCATTGAAGCTCCTTCGCAAAAGCCTCAATTCCGTTGTGACGCATATAATTCCAGCATTTAGTACTCGGGGTACTCACTAAAATCAGCTTAGCGCCCTTCTCATCACAGAATTTTTTGATTTTTAACACGCTTTGACGGTTTAATTTTTCAATCGGAGCCGACTTATCGCTCGGCTTCATATGAGTTTTTGCATTTTCGCTCGCTTTAACCTTAGTGCTGAAGCGATAACCCTTACACTCGTCTGTAAAGGTATATTCGGCAGGCTTATTCATCTCTTGTATTTTCATTGTTTTCCAACGGTTGTGATAACGGAAAACAGAAAAATAATCTGCTGTTTTAGTAAACAAAACATTTTTAACCGTAAACTTACGGTAAATAGCGTGCGCCTCTAATACTACAATCTTAGGCGATTGCTTTTCAAAGGTTCTGTTAAGCATAACCGCTGTATAATCCAAGGTTTGACCGCTTGTACCGCAGTTATAAGATGTATAACCCTTTTCGTCCCAAAGCTGAAGCGGAATTACAGAGCTGTAAAGCTCGCTGTCGCCGATAAAAAGTATGTCAATAGAGTTTGCTTTTTCACCTAAAATGCCGTTTGCCTTGAACTCCTCCATACCCGAATTTTTTTCATTGCTCTTAGGTAAAAAGATATAAGACGAGCCTATCAGCAAACCGACAAGGCCGAGAACAAACATTATAAAAGTAAATATTCTTTTTACATAAATCATAATAAATGCACCTCACTAAAACCCTGCATATATCGGGTCAAGCGGTACGTAACCTGCTCCGTATGCGCCGAAAATAATTATAAAAAGAATAAGCGCATAATAAACTGCAAACTGCACCGCAATATTCTTTTTGGCAATTGAGTTTCTGATTTGGATGCCCTTTTCCTGCAAAATACCGATAACAAACAGTAGGATTGCAGAAACAATGATTATTATGTAATCCTGCCTGTCCATTCCGCACTTGAAAAGAGAACCGCTTTTAAGGGAGGCAAATGTGAAATCCGTAAAGATTTTACAGAACATTTTTATGCCGCTTTTAAGACCTTCTGCACGGAAGAACAGCTCACCGAAGCAAACTAATATAAACGTACGCGCAATCTGAATACAGCGATACGGGAAAGAAGCTCTGTTAATATGAAGCTTCTGCGTTATTTTAATAACAACAGGCTCTGCAATATTTCCGCCGAGAATTAGCGCAAAGTGGTACATTCCGAAGAAAATATAATTCCAGCCCGCACCGTGCCAAAGTCCGTTGCAAATCCATACGCAGAACAGCGAAACAGCGCCTGCAATCAAAGGTCCGTAATGATTTCCCAGCTTTTTCCTCGCCTGTGTTGTCAGCTTTTTCATAGGCTTTGACATTGAAACAGGGAAGAAAATATAATCCTTGAACCATGTACCTAAGGTTATGTGCCAACGCTTCCAAAATTCTGAGATTGTCGCCGAGAAAAACGGACGCTTAAAGTTTTCAGGCAGTGTAATGCCGAACATCTGAGCTGCGCCGATAACCAAATCCATTGTTCCGGAGAAATCCGCATACAGCTGGAAAGTGTAGCCCACCGCGCTCAGCGCAATTATAAATCCGTCATATTTATTCGGCTCTGCATAAACATTTTGTATAAGCAAATTAAGCCTGTCGGCAATGACTAATTTTTTCATAAGTCCGAACAGTATTCTCTGCGAACCGAGAACAAAATTGTCATAACGCATTTTCGGAGCGTCATAAAGAGCCACCGCTGTGTCGCTGTAACGGCAAATCGGACCCTCCATAAGCTGCGGGAAAAAGCTCATAAACAAAGCTAATCTCATTAAATTTCTGTCCGCAGGGATTTTTTTGCGGTATACGTCAAATAAATATGCGACAGCCTGTAAGGTGTAAAATGAAATGCCTATGGGAATTAAATATTTCGGAATCTGTAATTTAAACGATGACCCCGCAAGTTTTAACAGAGTATTTATATTTTCGCTGAAAAACGGTGTGTATTTCAAAAGCACAAGAAGCCCGATATGTATAAAGCAGGCAAAGCCCATAATTTTTCGCTGCTTTTTCTGATATACGGCGTTTAATGCTTTTCTTTCATCTCTTGCCAATCCTTTTGTCTGCGCAGCGCATTCATTCTGAACATCCGCGAGCCAAAGCCCGATGTGATGTACAGACAGCGTGGAGAACAAAAGATATGCCAACAGCTTGCCGCTGATGCTGTAAAAGAATATATAGCTCGCCAGCAGCAAAACCCATCTGCGCAATTTTTGCGGAAGACAGGCATAAAGAAGCGCCGTTACAAGCAATAGCAAAAGCGCTTCAACGGAAAAGTATGTTACGATTGAGAACAATTCAATCCTCCTCCGAAAGCCTTGTAATCATTTCCCACATTTTTTCTGCCGAATTAAAGTTGTCGGGAATAATTTCAACTGTCGGGATTGTAATGTCAAACTCCTCTTCAAGCTCAGCTACAAGAGATATAATTGACAGTGAGTCAAGGTAATGGTCGTCAATAAGTGTTGTGCAGGTTTCAAAATCAACCTCCGGCTGAATATCCTCTAAAATCTCTAATAATCTTTCATCCATAATTTTTGTTCCTTCTCTTTCTTTAAATATTATTCGGAGTATTTAAAAACTCCGTTTCAGTCGGCTTTCTCACCGACGTAAATTTGTCATTGTCCAACAGTAAAACGCCCGGCAGTTCTCTTGTCAAAAACAGGGAAATGCCCTCGGTTACACAGTAAGCGCCCGTCTTTTCAAAAACCAGCGTATCGCCGATTTGAAGATTTGACAGCGGTAATTTTTTAACTAAAATGTCATTTACTGTACAAAGCGAACCGCATATATTCCATTCCTCAGCATTTTCGTCAGCTCTTTCGGGGAAAAGCCGCACCTTCGGATGTTTCATTGCCATAAACTGACCGAAATATACTATCTGATGCATTCCGCCGTCAACTATGGCATAATTTTCCGAGTGATTTTTCTTTATATCAACCACGCTTGTTAAATAAGTTCCGCAGCTTGCCGCAATGCTTCTGCCCAGCTCCAGAACAATTTCGCCCTGATAATTCATATTTCCGAGCATTTCCGAAAACGCGCTGAGATATTCTTTCTCGTCAAAGCTTTCGCCCTCAAAATACGAAACGGGAAATCCGCCGCCGAATTCAAGCCTTTTGGTGTTAAAAGAATATTTTTCCCTTAAATTATCAATAAATGCGTCAACGTGATTTATTTCACGCTGTACTTTTTTAAGAGAAGTTTTTTGCGTTCCCGAAAAAAACTGTATTCCGCAAATATCGGTAAATTCACTGTCTTTATATTCTTCAATCAGCCTTTCAAGGTCATCTTCGTCAAGACCGAATTGATTTCCGCTTGTAAGCCTTAATAATACGGGAATTTTTCTTCCTGCCTTTTCAGCGCTTTCGTAAAGAAGATTAAACTGACTTACTGATTCCGCTGTATAACAGCCGATATTTTTTTCTTCCGAAACCATCTCCTCAATTACAGATTTTTCTTTATTAACACCTGAAATTACAAATTTCTCAGGTGAAATTCCTAATTTTTTGCAAACTCTGTATTCACCGGGGGAGCAAAGCTCCAGCCACGGTACTGCATCGCCCATTTCCTTGGAAATAAATGTATTCGCTTTAACTGCGTAACAAAGCTTTACCCTGTCAGGAAGGCTCTGCTTCAGAAAATCAACGCGTTTGCGCAGTTCGTTTAAATCAAATACGTAAATCGGCGTTTTATGCGTTTTAAGTAAATTCTTTATCTGTTCCGCTGTCATTTCCGTTTCTTCCTTTCAAGAAGCTGTTTTCGGTCAATTTTTCCGTTTTTGGTCAGCGGAAACTCCTCAAGCTGAACAAGGGAATTCGGAACCATAAAAACAGGAAGCGATTCTTTAAGCGCTGAATGAAGCTCTTTTTTATCCATATCGCCTATATAAAAGCCGTACAGCTTTTGCTTCGCCTCGTCAAAAATTACGCAGCAGCGTTCAATGCCGTGAACTGCCGAAACTGCTCTTTCAATCTCTTCAAGCTCTATGCGATGCCCCATATACTTTATCTGAAAATCCTTACGTCCGCAGAACATCAACTCGCCCTCAGGCGTGTACTGAGCCAAATCTCCGGTACGGTAAATTCTTTCGGGATAAGCCTTATTCAGCGGATTTACGGGGAAAGCCGCCGCGGTCTGCTCGGGATTGCAGTAATACCCCAAAGCCAATGCCGACCCGCGAACGCAGATTTCACCGGTTTCGCCCGCTTTTGTAATTTCAGTGTTGTCTTCGTTCAGCAAAAATACGTGTTCATTGGGAAATGCTTTGCCTATGGGTATTCCGCCCGAATAATCGGCATTTCGGTCTATTATATGGTATGTGCAATTGCAGGTAATTTCAGTAGGTCCGTACAAATTCACGAACTGCGCGTCAGGCAAATGCTCCATCCAAGATTTCAAATGCTTGTACGGCATAACCTCGCCGCTGAAAAGTACGCGGCGAACGTCGGTCGGAGTTCGGTACTCAAGCCCGTGAAATGTGCTGATAAGGCACAGCGCCGAAACCGCCCAAATCATTGTAGTTACATTATGCTCGCAGATAAAGTCGAGAAGAGCCGCAGGCTGAGAGAAAAGACGCTTTGGAACAATAACAAGCGTCGCTGCCTGGCGGAGCGATGAATATATATCCTTTACCGACACATCAAAATCAAATGGAGCCTGATTGCCGATAATGTCCGTTTCATCAATATTAAACATCGGCGCAAAAACATCTATAAAGTCAAGTACGCTTCTGTGGCTTACAACAACGCCCTTAGGCACACCTGTTGACCCCGACGTAAAGTTCGCATAAAGCGGGTCGGTGTCAATAGCGCGGCTTCGAATTTTACCGAGCAAGAACAAATCCTCCTGCGAAGAAGTTAAGTCCTTCAGCATAAGTATGCGGTCTTTTTCAATCAAATCCTCCGCCAAGTCCAAATGAGCCTCGTCCGTAATTATATATTCCGCCTGCAAGACGGACTGAACCTGCGCAAGACGGTTCTTCGGCAGGTCAGGATTAAAGGTTACATAAAAACAGCCTGCCTGAGCTATTCCCAAAAATACACCGAGTGCATCTGCGCTTTTCTCCAAAAGCACTGCAATCGGTTTGTTTCTATCTGTTTTATGAGCAACAGCGCTGCCTATCCGCAAAGAAAGTGACAGCAATTCACTGTAGGTATAGCTTTTATTCTCATCAGTTACTGCTGCTTTTTCTGAATAACGCGCCGCATTATATTCTAAATATTCAAGTACATTTCGCTTCAATTTTTTAGTTTCTGCTCCTTTCTTTTTTTACAACATTCTATCACAATTTCACAGAAAATCATATTAAAATATTCTTAAAAAATCTTTAAGCTTTATTTTAAGAAAGTTGTTTTTAATGCCATTCAGCCAAAATTTACTGCATTTTGCGCATTTAATATTCGCCTTTAATACATAAAGCAGGAAAAAGCTGACAACTGTAATAGTCGCAATAGCACAGTTACATAATATATCATATATATGCGTTTGTCAATATATATTTTTAATAAACACAGGATATATAATTACAATTTTGTAATACTCAAATTCCTATTAAGCTGAAATCAGACAGCATAAAATATTACAAGCGATATAAACGGTCTTTTCGCCGGTTGTTTTATTATTAACAGCTCGTTTCAACGAACAGCATATAACAAAAAAATCAGCCCAAACAAAACCGTTTGAGCTGTTGGCACCCCCTACCGGAATCGAACCGATAACTAACCCTTAGGAGGGGTTTATTATTACGAGTATTGCGAATATTATGAGCAACACGAGTAACAAGGTTCTGACGCAAAGCGGCAGGTTCTTATTACGAGTGAAAAGGCAACGCCTTTTATACGAGTAACAAGGTTCTGATACGAAGTATCAGGTTCTTATATCCATTTAACAAAAATTAAAGGCTCATACAAAACTGTCCAAGCCTTTTGGCACCCCCTACCGGAATCGAACCGATAACTAACCCTTAGGAGGGGTTTATTATATCCATTTAACTAAGGAGGCATATATCAAATTTTATTATCAAACTATCTTCGAGGGTTTATTATTACGCAGTTGCGAACACAGAGAGCAACAAGTAACAAGGTTCTGATACGAAGTATCAGGTTCTTATATCCATTTAACTAAGGAGGCATATATCAAATTTTATTATCAAACTATCTTCGAGGGTTTATTATTACGCAGTTGCGAACACAGAGAGCAACAAGTAACAAGGTTCTGATACGAAGTATCAGGTTCTTATATCCATTTAACTAAGGAGACATATACATTTATTTCGCTCTGCTATTCTATCAAAGTGTGTGGCTGTTGTCAAGGGCGAAGTTGCGAGTACCCGATTTCTGTTTCTTTACATACTGTTACGCAGTAGGGCGGGAGTAAACCCCCGCCCTACTTATATATCAATATTTGTTTTAATCTGAAATTATTCCGCCTTTGCCTCTTCAGCGTCCTTCGGAAGAATTGCATTTGCAATAATGCCGAGAATAAGAGCGCAGGCAATTGATGTAAGTGTAACCTTGCCGAATGAAACTGTAAGACCGCCTATACCGCAGATAAGAATAACTGCAACTACGAAGAGGTTTCTGTTCTTTCCGAGGTCAACATTCTGAATCATCTTAAGACCCGAAACTGCAATGAAGCCGTAAAGAGTAACACAAACTCCGCCCATTACGCAGTTGGGAATTGTTGCAAGGAATGTTACAAACGGGCCGAAGAATGAAATTACAATAGCCATAACAGCTGTTGCAAGAATTGTAACAACCGAAGCGTTACCCGTGATTGCTACACATCCAACCGACTCGCCGTATGTAGTGTTGGGGCATCCGCCGAAAATTGCACCTGCAACTGAGCCTACGCCGTCACCGAGAAGTGTTCTGTGAAGACCCGGGTCTTCAAGCAATTCTTTGCCGATAACCGACGACAGATTTTTGTGGTCTGCAATATGCTCTGCGAAAACAACGAACGCAACAGGAACATAAGCCACTGCAACGGTAATGAGATATTTTGCATTTATAGCGCTGAGACCTTTTGCCGCCATAATGAATGAGAAATCAGGAACAGCGAAAATTTTCATATCGCTGAATACTGAGAAGTCAATAACTTGTAATGCAAGATTATTTGTTTTAATGCCGATTACGGTGAAGATTGCCGCCGCCGCATAACCTGCAAGAATACCGATGATGAACGGAATAAGCTTAGCCATCTTCTTGCCGTAAACCGAGCAAAGAATAACCGTAAAGAGAGTAATAAGACCGCAGATAAGAGCAACATAGGGGCTTGCAACCGAAGCGCCTGCCGCATCGAGAACCTTACCCTTTGTAAGATCGCCGACTGCGTTGCCTGCAAGCGAAAGACCGATGATTGAAACAGTCGGTCCGATAACAACTGCGGGCATAATTTTATTAATCCATTTAACGCCTGCAATTTTAACAATAATGGCAATAACTACATAAACAAGACCTGCAAACAATGCGCCGAAGATAATTCCTGCATAGCCTGCTTCCGCTGAAGCCGCACCGCCGAATGCGGCAAACATTGAACCGATAAAAGCAAACGACGAGCCGAGGAACACGGGGCTGTTAAACTTTGTGAAAAGAAGATAAACAATTGTGCCGATACCTGCGCCGAAAAGCGCTGCGGACTGGCTCATTCCGTTGCCAACGATTGAGGGAACTGCGATTGTTGCCGCAAGAATTGCAAGCAACTGCTGAAATGCGAAAACAATGAGCTGTCCGAATTTCGGCTTGTCTTTGATGTTGTAAATTAGATTCATTTTAAATCCTCCTTATATTTTAAGGCTTTCGCCCCATCTACCTTATTTATAATTTTTATTCCCTTGAAATTGCAACCTCGGTTACACCGTCAAGCTCTTCAAGTCTGACATTCACAAACTCCTCTTTTGAAGTAGGCACGTTTTTACCAACGTAGTTTGCGCAAATCGGCAGCTCCCTGTGACCCCTGTCAATAATTACCGCAAGCTGTATAACAGACGGTCTGCCAAGCCCTATAACCGCTTCCATTGCCGCCCTTGCCGTTCTGCCCGTAAAGAGAACGTCATCCACAAGAATAATATTTTTTTCGTTTACGTCAAAGTCAATCACTGTACCGTTAATGTGCGGCGAAACATATTTTTCCGTAAGGTCATCACGGTAAAGAGTAATGTCAAGCTCGCCCGTTTTAACCTTAATATCGGAAAATTTTTCAATGTTCAGGCGAAGTCTTTGGGCTATCGGCACACCCCTGCGTTTAATGCCGATAAGGTAAATCTCCTCTTCGTCTGCATTGCGTTCAATTATTTCGTGAGAAAGTCTGGCTATTGTCCGCTCTACTCTCTGCCCGTCAATAATAACCTTTGATTCCATAAAACCCTCAAAAAAAGAAGCCTTACCGAAAAAACGGCAAGGCATAATCATTTCATTACGTTCAGCAACCCTTGCCGGTATCTCTGTACCGAATTAAAGGACCTTTGCTGACTTTTATTGTAACACACGTAAACGAAAATGTAAACAATTTTTTTCTTATTTGGCAATATTTTTTGCAATGAAAAAACATACAACGAGCAGGTGTACTGCTGTCTTCCATCGTTTTACCCCTCAGTCTCGCTAACGCTCGACAGCTCCTATTTCAGTGGCGCCAGATGTCGTCGTAACCTCAATTAGAGAGTAATTTTCCTGCAGGGATATATAAAAACGGCGGGAGCAAGCCCCCGCCCTACATTATTATACTTTTATTTCAACCTCAAGCCCTAAAAGGTCGCTGTATTTTTCAAGAATAGGTTTAACCTCTGCCTCAATAAACTCAGTTACTTGCTCCGGCGCTCTGCCCACAAAGTTCTCCGTCTTCATTTCGGAGAGGATTTCCTCTTTTGTAAGACCGAACATCGGGTCTGCGGCAATTCTGTCAACTAAATCGTTGGGCATACCGTCCTCTTTTACGACCTTGCCCGCCGCCATTGAATGAACACGGATTCTCTCGTGAAGCTCCTGACGGTCTCCGCCTTTTTTAACAGCCGCCATCATAATGTTTTCGGTTGCCATAAACGGAAGCTCTGCAAGCAAATGCTTTTCAACCATTTTGGGATAAACAACAAGACCCTCCGTTACATTTATGTAAAGCTCCAAAACAGCGTCAATTGCAAGGAACGCCTCGGGAACACTGATTCTCTTGTTTGCAGAGTCGTCAAGCGTTCTTTCAAACCACTGAGTTGCGGCAGTGATTGCAGGGTTTAAAGCGTCTGCAATTACATATCTTGAAAGCGATGAAATTCTTTCGCTTCTCATAGGATTGCGCTTATAAGCCATAGCAGAAGAACCAATCTGATGCTTTTCAAAGGGTTCTTCAATTTCTTTTTCGTGCTGTAACATTCTAAGGTCGTTTGAGAATTTGTAAGCCGACTGGGCAATCCCCGCAAGCACTGAAAGTACGTTGTAGTCCAGCTTTCTTGAATAAGTCTGACCCGAAACCATATAACAGCTGTCGAAGCCCATTTTCTCTGCGATTTTTCTGTCAAGCGCCTTAATTTTTTCACTGTCGCCCTCAAAAAGCTCAACGAATGACGCCTGTGTACCTGTTGTTCCCTTTGAGCCAAGCAGGCGCATCTGCGAAATCTGAAAATCAAGAGAAGCCATATCCATAACTAAATCGTTGAGCCAAAGCGACGCTCTTTTGCCCACGGTTGTAGGCTGAGCAGGCTGATAATGCGTATAAGCAAGGCAAGGCATAGCTTTATATTCGTCAGCAAATTTTGCAAGTCCGTTAATAAGGTTTACAAGCTTTTTGCGGACAAGCTTTAACGCTTCGGTCATAGTAATAACGTCCGTGTTATCGCCTACATAGCAAGACGTTGCGCCGAGGTGGATAATTCCCTTTGCCTTGGGGCATTGAACGCCGTAAGCGTAAACATGGCTCATTACGTCGTGGCGGACTTCCTTTTCTCTCGCCTCGGCAACCTCATAATTTATGTCGTCAGCGTGAGCTTTAAGCTCTTCAATCTGCTCGTCCGTGATGCCTAAGCCAAGCTCCTTTTCGCTTTCTGCAAGGGCAATCCAAAGCTTTCTCCATGTTCTGAATTTGAAGTCGGGCGAGAAAATGTATTTCATTTCCTTGCTTGAATATCTTGAATTTAAAGGACTTTCGTAAATATCTTTCATTTTTCTGCTCCTTTTATGCGGAATATTCCTTCAATGCATTGTACGCTATATAATTCCACACATTTTGAAAATGTGTTTCGTTTTTTATTATTTCATCATAAAACGACCGTTGCCAAATGGGCGTTCCGATTTCTTTTGTCACCATAGTTTTAAATGTCCTAATAACCGTACTTAAATCTGTGCTTGTAGGGGACGATATTGCTCAACAACGGTTCTTTGTTCTTAACACAAACAGTTACAAAATAAAAATTATTACTGCTGTAATCAAAATCTTTCAGTCTAAGCCTTTTTCTTTCGGAAAAATCATTATCAGACATTACTTAACGAAATAATTTTTAATTCTTTCTACTGCGGCGGCGGTGTTATCCGCTGAGCCGAAGGCTGTCAGTCTGAAATAGCCCTCGCCGCTGGGACCGAAGCCCTCGCCGGGAGTACCAACAACCTGAATTTCATTAAGAAGAGTGTCAAAAAATTCCCAGCTTCCCATATTATCGGGAGTTTTAAGCCAAACATAAGGTGAATTTTTTGCGCCGTAAACGGTAAATCCGCAGTCCTTAAGACCGTTGTAAATTACCTTTGCATTGTTCTGATAATATGCGATTATTTCACGAACCTGCTTTTTACCCTCTTCAGAGTAGACAGCTTCTGCCGCTCTCTGTGTTATATAAGAAACACCGTTGAATTTTGTCGCCTGACGTCTTGCCCAAAGACCGTTAAGCTCCGTGCCGTCTGCTTTAAGGTCGTGCGGAACTACCGTGTAGCCGCAGCGAACACCCGTAAAGCCTGCTGTTTTTGAAAAGCTTCTGAACTCAATAGCGCACGTTCTTGCGCCATCAATTTCATAGATTGAATGGGGAACATCATCCTCGGTGATAAATGCTTCATAAGCCGAGTCAAATAAAATGAGAGAGCCGTTTTCGTTTGCATAATCAACCCATTTTTTAAGCTCTGTCTTTGTAATTGCCATACCTGTGGGGTTGTTCGGGAAGCAAAGATAAATTATGTCTACCTTTTCCGTGGGAAGAGAGGGGAGGAAGTTGTTTTCTGCCGTGCAGGGCATATAGTAAATATTCGACCAGCCGCCGTTTACAAAATCGCCCGATCTGCCTGCCATAACATTTGTGTCAACATAAACGGGATAAACGGGGTCGCAGACTGCAACCTTATTGTCAACGGAAAGAATATCGCCGATGTTGCCGCAGTCGCTCTTTGCGCCGTCGCTGAGGAATATTTCGCTCTCGTCAATGTCTACTCCTCTTGCTCTGTAATCGTTTTCTGCAATTGCGTTTAAAATCCATTTATGACCGTATTCAGGCGGGTAACCCATAAAGGTTTTCTCGTCCGCCATATCGTCAACCGCCTTGTGCATAGCAGTAATACAGGCAGGCGCAAGCGGTCTTGTAACATCGCCTATGCCGAGTCTTATAATCGGCTTGTCCGGATTAGCCGCAGTGTAAGCATTTACCTTTTTTGCTATATTTGAAAAAAGGTAAGAGCTTTGTATTTTTAAAAAGTTATCATTGATTTTCATAAGCTTTTCTCCTCTTTTTTATATTTTTCCTATAAAAACCTCAACAGCCTCGCCGTTAAGATAAACGTCACCGTCGTTGCTCCAGCAGACGAACAGCTCGCCGCCCTTCATCTGTACGGAAATTTCACTTTCCCTGTCGCATCTTCCCAATAAAACCGCCGCAACCGCCGAAGCGCAAGCTCCTGTTCCGCAGGCAAGCGTTTCACCGCTCCCGCGCTCATGAACCCTGACTTTCAGCCTGTTTTTGCCGATAACACTTACAAATTCCGCATTTATTCTGTCGGGAAAATACTCGTGATTTTCAAAAGCGCTGCCCAAGACGCTCAAATCCATTAAATCGGGATCGTCGCAAAAGGTTACGCAGTGCGGATTGCCCATTGACAGACAGGTTACGTCAAAATATCTGTCACATACAAATATGTTTTTATTTTTTACAACAGCATCGCCGAAGCGTGTGGGTATTGACTTTCCGTTCAGCACGGGTTTGCCCATATTAACAGTTGCAGAAACGGCTTTTCCGTCTCTTTCCTCAATTACAACTGTACGAAGTCCGGACAGCGTGTTGATTTTAGCGCATATTCCGTTAAGTCTTTTTCTGTCATAGAGAAATTTTGCAACACACCGAACAGCATTTCCGCACATTTTAGCTCTGGAGCCGTCTGCATTGTAAATGTCCATAAAGCAGTCGGCAGTTTCGTCAGGGCGAATAATAACAATTCCGTCAGCGCCTATTCCGAAATGCTGTCGGCTCAAGGTTATTGCAGCTTCTTCGGGATTTAAAATCTCTTCGCAAAATCCGTCAATGTATATGTAGTCGTTGCCTGCGCCGTGCATCTTTACAAAATTCATCATATCTCCTCCCAAGAAAAGATATGATGAACCTTTAGTGTTTATTCGTATAAGGGGAATCGCGCAACTATATCTGCAACTTTGTTTGCAATCTCGTCCTTTTTGTTTTCAAAATCCGTAGCGCAAAGATAAATGCACTCTGCGATTTCGTCCATCTCAGCTATACCCATACCTCTTGTTGTAACGGCAGGCGTGCCGAGTCTTACACCGCTTGTAACAAACGGCTTCTCGGGGTCATTTGGAATAGCGTTTTTATTAGCTGTAATGTGAACCTCGTCAAGTCTTCTTTCAAGCTCTTTGCCTGTAATTCCGACTGAACGCAGGTCAACGAGCATAAGGTGGTTGTCCGTGCCGCCCGAAACGAGGTTTATGCCTCTCTTGGTAAGACCTTCTGCAAGAGCCGCCGCATTCTCGACAACCTTTTTCTGATATTCTTTATATTCGGGCTTTAATGCCTCTCCGAAGCAAACTGCCTTGCCCGCAATAACGTGCATAAGCGGACCGCCCTGTGTGCCGGGGAAAATCGCCTTATTAAACTGCTTACCGAATTCAGCGTCCTTACAGAGAATTATGCCGCCTCTCGGACCTCTGAGTGTTTTGTGAGTTGTAGATGTAACAACATCGGCAAAGGGAATCGGCGACGGATGAACGCCTGCGGCAACAAGACCCGCAATGTGCGCCATATCAACCATTAAATAAGCGCCGTTTTCGTGAGCGATGTTTGCCATTTTCTCAAAATCTATAACTCTGGGGTATGCCGAAGCGCCCGCAACGATAAGCTTCGGTTTGTTTTCTTTAACAAGCTCTTCAAACTTATCATAATCAATATATCCGTTTTCATTTACGCCGTAAGGAACAAAATTGTAGTATTTACCTGACATATTAACAGGTGAGCCGTGTGTTAAATGGCCGCCCTCGGCAAGATTCATTCCCATTACGGTGTCACCCGGCTCGATAAGAGCAAAGTAAACCGCCATATTTGCCTGTGCGCCCGAATGAGGCTGAACATTTACATATTCCGCGCCGAAAAGCTTTTTAAGTCTTTCGCAGGCAATGTCCTCAACCTTGTCAACAAACTGACATCCGCCGTAATAACGGTGACCTGAATATCCTTCGGCATACTTATTTGTGAGAACGCTTCCCATTGCCGCCATAACCTCCGGCGAAACAATGTTTTCGCTCGCAATAAGCTCAATATTCTGCTTCTGTCTTATAAGCTCCTCATTCATAGCAGCGGCAAGTTCCGGGTCGCTGTTTGCAAGAAAGCCTATGGTGTCAATAATATTACTGTACATTTTTGTCCTCCGTTGTATTAAAATTATCCTAAAACTTAATTATTCTTCGGGGAAGAATGCTTTGTGAATAGCTGAAACTGCCTTGTCAGCAACGTCAATATCAATAAGAACCGAAATTTTAATTTCGCTTGTTGAAATCATATCAATGTTAATATCATGCTCGTAAAGCGCCTCAAACATTTTTGATGCAGTGCCGGGGTGTGACTCCATACCCGCGCCTACAACAGAAACCTTTGCTACGTTTGTGTCACAGATAATGTCTTCTTCCGAAATGTCAAATGCATCCGCAATACAGGAAACTGCTTCTTCTGCATTGCCCTTTGAAACGGTAAAGGTAATATCCTTTGTGTTGTCGCGTCCTACTGACTGCAAAATAATGTCAACATTGATTTTGTGTTTTGCAAGAACCGAGAAAAGCTTAAAGGCAATTCCGGGAGTATTTGAAATTTTTGTAACTGAAATACGGGCAACGTCTGTGTCTTTAGTGACACCTCTTATAAGCATTTTTTCCATTTTAGCAACCTCCTTAACTATTGTGCCTGGAACTCTTTTAAGACTTGAAAGTACCTCAAGCTTTACATTATATTTTTTTGCCATTTCAACCGAACGGTTGTTAAGAACCTGAGCGCCGAGAGTTGCAAGCTCAAGCATCTCGTCATATGTTATCTCTTTAAGCTTGCGAGCTGCCGGAACCTTTCTCGGATCTGCTGTATAAACGCCTTCAACGTCGGTAAAAATCTGACAGCGGTCTGCGTGCATTGCAGCTGCTATTGCAACAGCGCTGGTGTCTGAGCCGCCTCTGCCGAGGGTTGTTAAATCGTCATATTTATTAAGACCCTGAAAGCCCGCTACAACAACAATGTTGTGACGGTCAATTTCAGCGCGTATTCTGTCTGCCTTAACGGATTTAATTCTTGCGATACCGTAAGCGGACGTGGTGTTGAAGCCTGCCTGCCAGCCGAGAAGCGAAACCGCGTGGCATCCGAGCTTCTCAATAGCCATAGCAAGAAGCGAAATTGAAATCTGCTCGCCGGAGGTTAAAAGCATATCCATTTCTCTTTTTGACGGCTTTTCGGTAATTTCATAAGCCTTTTCAATAAGGTCATCCGTCGTGTCGCCCTGAGCGGAAACAACAACCACTACGTCGTTACCCTCACGGTAAGTGTCGGTAACAATTTTGGCAACATTCATAACTCTTTCGGCATTGGCAACAGAGCTGCCGCCGAATTTTTGAACTATAAGTCCCATTATATTTCACCTCACAGGAAATTTATCAATAATCTGTAATTCTAATAAGCGATTCAATCTCTATTTCCGCAATATTTTTAAGAGCGGCTACAAGCTTTTTCTCTTCATCGCTCTTTGTTACAAAGGCGATTTCATTCTGAGGAGCGCTGTCATTTGTCAGCAGCTGAATACTGCCGACTGCGCCTTCGATTGCCTTTACGGCGCTCTCTTTATCTTCAGTCTTTGCGCGGATATAAAGCGGATTTACATCAGTATCATAATCTGCGACATAGTTTTCTACGCTGTCGCCCCAACCGAACGGCTTTCTCTTATCGGCATTTCTTGCGCAGTCAATAACATCTGCAACTACTGCGGAAGCTGTCGGCAATTTACCTGCGCCTTTGCCGTAAAATACAACATCTCCCGTTGCGTTTCCTCTTACAAGAATTGCGTTGAAAACATCGTTAACAGATGCAAGCTGACTGCCGTTCATAACAATGGCAGGGGAAACTACGGCAAAAATTTTATCGTCTGATATTCTTTTTGCGCGTCCTAAAAGCTTTATGACTCCGCCGAAGCTTGAAATGTACGCAACATCGCTGAGAGTAATTTTTGTTATACCCTCCGTGTGAACGCAGTCGGGATAAACGTGTTTGCCGAAGCAAAGAGAAGCGAGTATGCAAATCTTTCTGCAAGCATCGTGACCCTCAATGTCAGCTGTCGGGTCTTTTTCGGCATAGCCGTTGTCCTGCGCCAGCTTCAAGGCGTCCTCAAAGCTCATATTCTTTTCTATCATCATAGTGAGAATAAAGTTTGTTGTACCGTTAAGTATGCCTGCAATCTCGTCAATTTCATTTGCGGCAAGGCACTGTGAAATCGGGCGGATAATCGGAATACCGCCACCGACAGACGCTTCAAAAAGGAAATTTACATTGTTTTCCCGCGCAAGCGTTAAAAGCTCATAACCTTTTGATGCCACAAGCTCTTTATTTGACGTAACAACGCTTTTGCCCGTTTTTAGGCACGCCGAAACAAACTCAAAAGCCGGGTGAAGCCCGCCCATTGTTTCAACAACAACCTTAACCTCATCATCATTTAAAATGACGTTAAAGTCCTTTACCATTTTTGATTCGTTTATGTCGCCGGGGAAATCACGCAAATCAAGAATGTACTTAATCTCAAGCTCATTTTGTGTACTGCGTTTTACAATGCTTTCGTGATTCGTGGTAATAACCTCAACAACACCGGAACCTACCGTTCCGTAACCCATTACTGCTACTTGCATTATATTCACTTCCAGAAAAATAGTTGAAGGACGGTTTTAAAAACACATTTTCAGTATTACCGTGTTTTTTCGTCCTGATATAGTAATAAACTACCACGCTATGTATTTTAACATAATTTTTCACTGTATAAAAGTGGAAAATATTATATAAATAATAATTTTTTTTAGAAAATTTTAGAAATGTTTACATATTTTAATAAAATTTTAATTGTATTGTAAAGAAAAATGGTTTATTATATAAATGTATACTATACTATTTCATAGAGGTTGTAAAATGGATACTCTCCAAAGAAAGAAAAAGTTTATAATTGATGTCGTTTACATCGTATTTGTTTCAATAATATTTTATTATTTTATGAAATACGCATTCGGGCTGTTTTTCCCTTTTCTTGTAGCGTTAGCGGTAGCCGCCGCGCTTCAAAAGCCCGTAAATTTCATTTGTAAAAAAACTCCGCTGAAAAGGGGAATAGTTTCGGTTTTTCTTGTGTTGTTTTCAGTCACTGTAATTTTGGGGCTTTTAACCGCGCTTATGGTGCGTTTGGGAATAGAATTTAAAGGCTTTTTCCAATACCTTATGCTTCAATTTCAGGATATTCCTTCATTCATCGAAAAGCTTGAAGCGTCCGTCAGCGAGCATCTTGCTTTCCTGCCCGACAAAATTGAAAACGCGATAACGTCATTTATGGGTAAAAAGGTGGACGCAATTTTAAACAATACGGGCGCCGGAATTGACTTTTCTGCATTAAGAACTCCGCTTTTAGGAATTTGGAATACGGTAAAACAGCTTCCGTCAACGCTTGTAGCAATTGTTATCGCTATTGTTTCATGTTGCTTTATGACTGCCGATTTTGCTTCTGTCCGCAGAATAATCCTTTCGCTTTTCCGCAAGGAAACAAGAGAAAAAATTGTACGTTCAAAAAATCTTCTTGTACCCTCTCTTTCAAAAATGGGAAAAGCGTACGGTCTTATTATAATTATAACATTTTCCGAGCTGGCTCTCGGTCTGTTCCTTTTAAAGCTTATCGGCATTTATGAGGGCGGCTACATTGTTATTTTCTCACTCATTACCGCTCTTATTGATATAGTCCCCATTCTCGGCACGGGAACAGTTCTTATTCCGTGGGCGCTTTACTGTCTGCTGAGCGGCAAAATTTCGCTTGCGATAGGTATATTTATTATGTATGCGTGCATAACTGTTATAAGACAGATTATTGAGCCGAAGCTTGTTTCAAATCAGCTCGGTATTCCACCCTTTGCGACAATTATCGCAATGTATGTAGGCACACAGCTTTTCGGCGTACTCGGAATCTTTATTCTTCCCATCACACTTGTTATGATTAAGCTTTTAAATGAAGAGGGAATAATTCATATTTTCCATAAGGTTGACGAAGGCGAAAAGGAGAAAGAACAAGCCGCATCGGAAAAGACAGAAGAGGTAACTGATGATTGACATTCACAGCCATATAATTTTCGATATAGATGACGGCTCGGCAGATATTAACGAGTCCGTAGCTCTTTGCCGTCAGTCCTTTGACAACGGCTTTGACGGAATAGTTGCCACACCGCATTTTATCAATTACAGAGATATTGACGGCTTTGTTCTGGAACGCGACTCAAAGCTTGAACTGCTCCGTGAGCAGCTTGGAGAGGAAAGAATTGATATTACTCTTTATGCGGGCGCAGAGCTGTTTTTGAGCAGGGAAATTTTTACGGCAGGGGACTTAGACCCGCTTACAATAAACGGCTCACGCTATATGCTCTGCGAATTTCCCTTAGGTCCCTTTAATGTCGAAGAAGGTCTTGATGCACTTTCCGAGCTTTCCGACAGAGGATATACTCCTATTGTCGCTCACCCCGAACGGTATTATGCAGTCAGACACGATTTACGGCTTATTGACCGAATTCTTCACAGAGGCGCAGTTTTTCAGGTCAATGCCGACAGTGTTGTGGGAAATATTGATTCGGAGGCGCAAAGAATTGCCGTTGACTTAATAAAGAACAACGCGGCAAAGTTTATTGCAAGCGACGCGCACAATATCCGCCGAAGGAATATGAATTTCAGTGAAAAGTTTTCAACTGCTCCTGCCGAAATTACTCAAAACGATTTAATATACTGTCTTCAGAAAAACCCCAGCGCAGTAATAAATGACGAAGATGTTTTTTAACTGAGAATAACATTTAGATCGGAAGAGCGTCGTGTAGGGAAAGAGTGTTAAGATTAGTGTAGA